>JANNSB010000611.1:0-5334 GCA_031402175.1 Planctomycetaceae bacterium | reverse complement strand
CCAGGGCCACATGGTGCGTTCGCCGTCTCCCTGAAAGCCATTGCTGTCGGCATACCTCGCGGCATCGAGCCAGTCCCACGCCATGCGCTCGCCGTAATGCGGAGATGACAACAGTCGATCGACGACCCTGGCGTAGGCGTCGGGCGAATCGACCGCCAGAAACGCATCCAACTCTTCCAGCGTCGGGGGCAGGCCGATCAAGTCGAACGTGACGCGGCGGAGTAGTCGCACCTTCGATGCCTCCGGCGCAGGCTCTAAGCCCTCCTGTTCCAATCGCAGCCGCACGAAGTGGTCGATCGCGTTCTCACCTTCGGGGACGACAACGGGCGCCAGCGGCTGGAACGACCAATGCCCTTCCCAGACGGCCCCGGACTGAACCCAGCGCTGGAGCAGGTCGATCTGCTCTGGCGTGAGGTGCCGTTGCGAATCTGCCGGCGGCATGCAGTCATCTCCGGCGCTCGTAATGCGGCGAATCAGTTCGCTCGCGTCGAGATCGCCAGGAGCCACGATGGTGGTGCCGTCCTGCTGGCGGAACAGGCCTTCCCGAATATCCAGTCGCAGATCGGCCTGGCGAGTGTTCTCATCCGGCCCGTGGCAGTGATAGCAGTTGTCACTCAGAATCGGCAGGATGTCGCGCGTGAAACTGATCTCGTCGGCGGAAACGCCTTCGGCGAGCGCGAAGACGGCAAGAACTGCGAGCGTTACGCTGGAGCGATACATCCGTTGATCCTAGCTTTCGACTCGGCCGTGCTCAACGCGATCCCGGAATCTGCAATTGCACCTTGCCAACCTGCAATTCCTCGCACCCTACTCCCTCGCTCACGCGTCGGGTTATGATGTATGGACTTTCACGAGACCTCCGCCACATGTCGGGTTAGCTTTTCATCAGTCAGCCGTTCACCGCGTCGGTGGTTATTCTTCATCCGGTACACTTATGAACACGCAACCTGTCCTGATCGACGGCCAGTGGACCAGTTCCATCGGCGGCGAAACCTTCTCGGCAGTCAATCCCGCGACGCGACAGTTCCTGCCAGAGTCGTTCCCGGTCAGTCCCTGGGCCGAAGTGGAACGCGCGATCGATGCTGCCGACCGTGCGTTTCAGGCTGTGCTCGGCTGGCCGGGATCGCGTTTCGCCGCATTTCTGGAGAAGTACGCGGATAACATCGATCGCATTGCTGACAAGCTCGTGGCGGCGGCGCATGCGGAGACCGGTTTGCCGGTCGAGCCGAGATTGAAGAACGTCGAACTACCGCGAACGACGAGTCAACTGCGACAAGCCGCCGCCGCTGCACGCGACGGAAGTTGGGCCACGCCGACGATCGATACCAAGGCCAACATTCGTTCGATGCTGGGACAGCTCGGCCCCGTGGTGGTGTTTGGACCGAACAACTTTCCGTTCGCATTCAACGGCATGTCGGGCGGCGACTTCGCGGCCGCGGTCGCGGCAGGGAATCCGGTGATTGCGAAGGGGCATTCCTCGCATCCTCTCACGACCAAACTTTTCGGCGAATGTGCGCACGAGGCCGCCGGCGCGTCCGAGATGCCGAATGGGTTTGTGCAACTGATCTATCGCACGAGCCATCACGACGGTTGTCAGCTCGTTAGCCATCCGAAGATGGGAGGTTGCGGTTATACGGGAGCGCGCGAAACGGGCCTCACCTTGAAGCGCGCCGCGGATGAAGCCGGCAAGCCGATCTATCTGGAACTCTCCAGCATCAACCCCGTCGTCATTCTGCCGGGTGCTCTCGCCGAGCGACTCGATGCACTCGTCGACGAATTCTCATCCAGTTGTCTGATGGGCGCCGGCCAGTTCTGCACGAATCCGGGACTGGTGCTACTCCTCGCCGACGAATCCACCGACAAGTTCGTGAATGCTGTCGCATCGAAGTTCGACGCAGCTCCGGCAGGCACCTTACTGGGTGAAGGAGTGCTCAAGCATCTCAAGTCGGGAGTCGACACGCTTGTGAAGGCAGGAGCCGAAAGGCTGACATCCGGCGAGACACAGGCGAGCGATCGAATCTGCCACGCCAACACACTGTTGCGAGTGACGGGTGCAGCATTCTTGAACAACTCACACGCTCTGCAAACCGAGGCCTTTGGCAACTGCTCGCTGATCGTCATCGCGCAGGACGAAGCAGAACTGCAGCGAGTCCTGGGCTGCCTGGAGGGGAACCTCACTGGCAGCATTTACACTGCGACAAACGGCGCGGACGACAACACGTACAATCGCATCACTCCGCTACTCAGGCAGAAAGTCGGCAGGCTGCTCAACGACAAGATGCCGACAGGGGTCGCGGTTTCGTCGGCGATGAACCACGGCGGCCCGTTCCCAGCGACTGGTCACCCGGGCTTCACGTCCGTTGGTATCCCAGCGGCCATTCGCCGCTTTGCGATGTTGCAATGCTACGACAACGTGCGAAAACAACGGCTTCCAGCCCTGTTGCGGGACGAAAATCCCACCGGTGCGTGTCGATTGATTGACGGCCGGTGGACCACGGACACCGTCATCTAGCCTCGCCGCACATTTAATCGTGGCAAGTCGTGTCGGAAGAACGTATAAATAATCACTTGTGGAATAGGTGTTGTTCATGAATCGCGATGGATTGCTACCGGTACGAACGATGCCGCAAAATGCATCGTTCGCATCGTTCGTTCCCGCCAGTCCTAGAGACTATCCTTCCCCTTGTGCCTCCTTTCGCCGGGGCTCCCATGACACAGTCCGATCCCAAGAAGACGATTGTCGCATCCGACCTATCCGAAACGGTCGTCCCCGGCAGTTCTTCGCGCGCTGAACATAACAGGACACAAGTCATGTCATCACCCAGCCCCGAACCCCCGGATGACAAGTCGGAAGAAAAATCGCAGAAGGGGGAATCGAAAAAGTCGAGTCAGATCGGGGACTTCAAGCTCATCAAGAAGTTGGGTCAGGGAGGCATGGGCACGGTCTATCTAGCCCATCAGGTGAGCCTCGATCGTCCCTGTGCGCTCAAGGTGCTCTCGAAGGAACTGGCCGCGAAGCCGGGCTTCGTCGAACGCTTTCTGCGGGAGGCGCGGTCGATGGCCAAGATCGACCATCCGCACGTCGTGTCATGCTATGCCGTCGGCGAAGACAAGGGCTTTCACTTCGTCGCGATGGAACTGATGGACGGCAAGAGCATGCAGGACTGGGTCGACCAGTTGAGCAAACTGAGCATTCCCGATGCGTTGCTCGTGACGATCACGTGTGCCGATGCACTGGCCCATGCACATGCGAAGAGCATGATTCATCGCGACATCAAGCCCGACAACATCCTGGTGACGAAGAAGGGGGTCATCAAGGTGTCGGATATGGGTCTCGCCAAGGTCATCGATGACGAAGACATGTCGATGACGCAAAGCGGCACCGGACTCGGCACGCCGCACTACATGCCCCCCGAGCAGGCCCGCAATGCGAAGCACGTCGACCACCGCTGCGACATCTATGCCCTGGGGGTCACGCTGTATCACTTCGTGACGGGGCAGGTCCCCTTTGCGGGTGGATCGGTGGTCGATCTCATCAACAACAAAGAGAAAGGCTTCTACAAGCCGGCCAAGCAGGTCAACCCCGCGGTCCCCGAACGTCTTGACCTGATGATCGGCAAGGCCATGGCCAAGGATCCACAGCACCGCTATCAGAACTGCGAGGACTTCATTCGCGATCTCGAAAGCGTCGGCCTGGTCGGCGAATCGCTGTCGTTCATCGACGCCCCCGATAAGGTCGTTATTCGCCGGGGATCGTCTCCCACTGCCGCGACCCAGGTGGGCATGCGCACCGGAAAGCAGACCATCGCCACGCCACCCGCCGCGGGGCGCACGCAATCGATGAGTGGGATTCAATCCATCGGATCGCCCTCGACCGGCGAACGCTGGGAAGAGAGCATCTGGTACATTCGCTATCGCGATCCCCAGGGGAACACCAAGGTCGGCAAGATGAAAGCCGAGCAAGTGATTCGCCTGGTGAAAGCCGACCAGATCGACGAGACCGCGACGGCGGCCCTCGACTCGAAGGGGCCGTTCCTGCCGCTCGCACAAATCCCCGTCTTCGAGGACGAATCCAAGAAGATGCTGATGCGGCAAGGCGTCAAGAAGCGCGAAAAGAGCCTCGCCTCGACCTACGCCAAGCTCGACAAACAGCACAAGCGTCAGAAGTGGTGGAGGCTCTTCCGCAAGTTCCGCGAGGGGACGCTGGGCATGGTCAGCCTGGTGATCTGGCTGGCAATCATCGTCGGCATCGTTATCGCCGGAGTGAAGTACGGCCCAACAGCATGGAGCGCCATCGCGGAGAAGGCGGGCATCTCGACTCCCGTGGAGTCGGAGGAGTCGGACGAGGCACCTGCCGACGATACTGAAGAAGACGCTCCACGGCAGGGCAACGAAGGCCTTGAGACCGGCACTCCGGGCGCCGGAGGGTGATTCGGTCTTCCGATGGCAACGCATCTCTGTGACCACGGTTTCCGGATTAAGTATCCGGACGGCTGGCAGCTCGTGGAGGAACGCGGCGAAGATCGGCACGTCGTCACCGTCGGTCCCGACGAAACGACATTCTGGTCTGCGACGCTGCTGTTCGATCGACCCGATCCGCGAGAAGTGCTCGATGCGGTCGTGCTCGCGTTCGAAGAGGAGTTTCGCGAGGTCGACGTGCACAATACGTCCGGCAAGCTGGCGGGACTCAAAGCAGAATCGCGGGCAATGGAATTCGTCTGCTGGGATCTGACGAATTCCGCCGCCGTCCACGCCGCCAGAACGAAACGCTACACGCTGCTGGTGCTTACGCAATTCACCGACAACGAACAGCGTGAAGTCGAGGCGGTGCTGCAGGCGATCACGAAGAGCCTGGAACTGTTCGATCCTCTTATTGAATCCCAAATCGATTGAACATTACCTGGTTCGATGGCAAGGACGACTGCCACTCGTTCCGGCACTATTTACGCGAGCCAGGTGGACAGGTGCGGTGTCTCGGAACGGCTGGCCCGGAAGCTGGCGAGGGCGAGCAGCGGCGCGTTGCTCGACCGCTACACACACAGGGACGCGGAGGAGTTAGCGGCGGCTGTCTGGGTGTGGCCTGATTTGGCTGCAAAAGTCGCGTGTAGCCACTAACATGTGGCGCGTTGGGTGGTTCGCTGCCTTTTTCGGAGAGGTGCCAGAGTGGCCGAATGGGCCGGTCTCGAAAACCGGTATATCTTCACGGGTATCGGGGGTTCGAATCCCCCCCTCTCCGCTTCCTGAGTGGCCTGCGTTAGCCAAACGGCTGTTTTGCAGGCCTTTTCGTTGTCTGGTCCCGCCAGAGAACGCCCATTTGTGGCGGTGTTTGTGGCG
>JANNSB010000610.1:0-10936 GCA_031402175.1 Planctomycetaceae bacterium | reverse complement strand
ACGAGCCCGCAGGCGTTCGACATGCTGCGGGAACGCGACCTGAAAGTGCTGTACCCTCAGCGTACCTTCGCCACCGTCGATCATATCGTCCCCACGGACAATCAGTTGCGTCCGTTCCAGGACGTGCTGGCCGAAGGAATGATGTCGGCAATCGAAAAGAACTGTCGGGAGTTTGGCGTCACGCTGTTCAATCTCGATGACGACCGGCAGGGAATTGTGCATGCCGTCGGGCCGGAACAGGGTCTTACGCAGCCCGGCATGACCGTGGCCTGCGGCGACTCGCACACCTCGACCCATGGAGCGTTCGGCGCGATCGCGTTCGGCATCGGCACCTCTCAGGTCGCTTACGTCTTGTCGTCGCAGACGCTGGCCATGAGCAAGCCCAAGGTCCGCAGGATCGAGGTCCACGGCGAACTCGGGCCGGGTGTGTATGCCAAGGACGTTATCCTCTACATCATCCGCCAGCTCGGCGTGAAGGGGGGCATCGGCTACGCCTACGAATTCGCGGGCGATGTCTTTGACCGCATGAACATGGAAGAACGGATGACCGTCTGCAACATGAGCATCGAAGGAGGCGCCCGCTGCGGCTACATCAATCCCGATGAGACGACGGTCGAGTACTTGCGCGGGCGGCCGTTCGTTCCCAAGGGGGCGGCATTCGAGCGTGCTCGCGAATGGTGGCTGTCGCTTGCCTCGGGTCATGATGCGGAGTTCGATGACGAGGTTCGATTCTTCGCCGATGCGATTGAACCGACGGTGACATGGGGAATCAATCCGGGTCAGTCGGTCGGCGTGAAAGAGCGGATTCCATCTGTCGCGAGTTTCCCTACAGATGAACAGGCAGGCGTGCGCGAGGCATTGGAGTTTATGGAACTCAAAGAAGGTCAATCGATGCAGGGCCAGAAGATCGATGTCGCCTTCATCGGCTCGTGCACGAACGGGCGCATCAGCGACCTGCGCGAGGCAGCCAAGATCGCTCAAGGCAACAAGGTCGCCGCGGGAGTCAAAGCCATCGTGGTGCCCGGCTCGCAGAAGATTCTGCAGCAAGCGGAAGCCGAGGGACTGCACGAAATCTTCATGGAAGCCGGCTTCGAATGGCGCGAAGCGGGCTGCTCGATGTGCTTGGCGATGAACCCCGACAAGTTGAAGGGGCGCGAAATCTGTGCGTCATCCTCGAACCGCAACTTCAAGGGCCGGCAGGGCAGCCCGACGGGGCGGACGCTGCTGATGTCTCCCGCGATGGTGGCGGCCGCGGCGGTACACGGCTGCGTGACGGATGTGAGGGAGATGCTGGAACCGGCTGGGGTATAAATGCCTGAAAGGCAGATTTGGAGAAACTGATGTCCGTCGAAATGGCGCTGGTCACTGCGGAAGAATTCGAACAGATCGTTGCAGAACTTGTCGGCCCATGTGAACTTGTCTGCGGTGAGGTACGCGAGATGATGCGAGGTGGCGCCAAGCATGGTGGAGTTTGCGGAAGAATGTCGCGGCTCCTGGGAAATTGGGCCGAATCGAACGATCAGGGGGAGGTCGTAACGAACGATACAGGACTCGTCACTCGCAGAAACCCCGACAGCGTCCGTGGGCCTGACCTGTTCTTTATTCGATGGTCTACCTTGCCGCAGGGCGAGTTGCCTGAGAAATGGCTCAAGGTACCGCCTGAGTTGTGTGTCGAGATCCTATCTCCGAGTGACCGCTGGAAGGACGTCTTGGACAAGATCACCGAGTATCTTGACTTCGGAGTGAAGGAGGTTTGGGTCGCGGATCCTCAATTGAAGCAATTGCATATCTATCAGCCTGATTCAGCACCACGAGTGCTCAATGGCGATGCTGCCGTGAACTCTTCGGTCTTGCCGGGATTCGAATGTCGCGTCAATGAGTTCTTCCAGCAACGTCGGTCGTAATCCAGTAGGCTCTGTGTGAAGTCAATTGGTCTTTGATAGACCATTAATTGAAATGAAGAAGTATTGACTCGACTCATCACGACCCATCATGCACATCCCCGCCGCGCTCGCTCGTCGTTCCTTCCTCTACAACTCCGGCATCAGCGTCGGGGGCATGGCTCTCGGCAGTCTGCTGGGGTCGTCGCTTGCTCGCGGCGATGATGCGCAGCCTGGCAGCGACGCCTGGCGAGGTGTCATCACGCAGCCGCACTTTCCGCCGAAGGCCAAGCGGGTCATCTGGCTCTACATGGCCGGCGGAATGAGCCATCTCGATACATTCGATCATAAGCCGAAGTTGCAGGAGATGGACGGCCAGCCGATGCCGACTTCGGTTACCGACGGGCAGCAGATCGCGCAACTGCAAGGCGCGAATCTGGTGTGCCTCGCGCCGCAGCATGAGTTTCGGCAATGGGGACAATCGGGGCAGAGCATCAGCACCGTCTGGCCGAAGTTCGCTGAAGCCTGTGCAGACGACATTTGCCTTGTGCGATCGCTCCATACAGACGCGATCAATCACGACCCGGCTCATACTTTCATGAACACCGGCACGATGAACGCCGGCCGCCCTGCGATGGGTTCCTGGTTGCTGTACGGACTCGGGGCGGAGACCGACAACCTGCCAGGCTTCGTCGTGATGGTCTCGACCGGCAACTACGGGCAGCGGCAGCCGATCGCCGCGCGGCAATGGCATTCGGGGTTTCTGCCGAGCCGGTTCCAAGGCGTGGAGTTCCGCAGCACAGGCGATCCGGTGCTCTATGTTCGCTCACCCGACGGCGTCACAGATGCCAGGCAGCGCGACATCGTCGACGCCGTGCAGGCTCTCAATCAGATTCAGAATGCCGAGGCGCCGGATCCCGAAATCGCCACACGCATCAGCCAGTACGAGATGGCATTCCGCATGCAGACCAGCGTCCCGGAATTGATGGACGTCAGCAGCGAACCCCAGCACATCCTCGACATGTATGGCACTGCGGGTGGCGATGGATCGTTCGCCTCTAACTGCCTGCTCGCTCGTAGACTGGCCGAACGGGGAGTGCGCTTCATCCAGCTCTACCATCGCGACTGGGACCATCACGGATCGGTGAAGGACCACGTCGCCGGCACCGCGGGTGAAGTCGATCAGGGCGTGGCCGCCCTCATCACCGACCTCAAGCAGCGGGACATGCTTAAGGACACCATTATCGTGTTCGGCTCCGAATTCGGCCGCACGCCGATGGCTCAGGGTGATGGTCGCGACCATCACCTTGCGGGGTTCACGATGTGGTTCGCGGGAGGCGGCTTCAAACCGGGTCACAGCTTCGGAGCGACCGACGACTTTGGCTATCACGCGGCCGAGGACATTGTTTCGGTGCACGACATTCACGCCACGCTGCTGCATCTCTTGGGCATCGACCACGAGCGATTCACAGTGAAGTTCCAGGGGCTCGATGCGAAGATAACCGGCGTCGAAGGGGCACGGGTTGTGGACGAGATTCTCGCGTAGGATCGCCGTAATCGAAGCATGCTTGACAACATGACCAGCCCCGTGGACCGCAAAGGCATCATTCTCGCCGGAGGTAGCGGCACGCGCTTGTATCCGGTGACGCAGGTCGTCTCGAAGCAACTGCTGCCGGTATACGACAAGCCGATGATCTACTATCCCCTGTCGACATTGATGCTCGCGGGGATTCGGGACATTCTGATCATCAGCACTCCGCAAGACCTGCCGTTGTTCGAGCGATTGCTCGGTGACGGCTCGCAGTGGGGGCTGTCGTTCTGCTATCGCGAACAGCCAAGGCCGGAAGGTCTGGCACAGGCGTTTCTGATCGGCGCGGATTTTGTCGCCGGGCATCCATCCTGCCTGATTCTCGGCGACAACATTTTCTATGGTCACGGGCTGTCACAGACTCTGCAGCGGGCTTCCGCCGCTACAAATCGCTCAACCGTGTTCGCGTACCATGTGAAGGATCCCGAGCGGTACGGCGTAGTGGAAATCAACGACGAGGGGAAGGCGATCAGCATAGAGGAGAAACCGGAGCAACCCAAGTCGCGGCTCGCGGTGACAGGCCTTTATTTCTACGACAATCATGTCGTCGAGATCGCCCGTGGCATCAAGCCGTCAGCCCGCGGCGAACTCGAAATCACCGATGTCAATCGCGTCTACCTCGAACAGGGAAAGCTTGACGTCGAAATCTTCGGTCGCGGGACCGCGTGGCTGGATACCGGAACTCACGAATCGCTGCTCGAAGCAACGACCTATGTGAGCGTCATCGAGTCGCGGCAGGGACTCAAGGTCGCCTGCCCCGAGGAGATCGCCTGGCGCATGGGGTACATCGATTCCGAACGGCTGCTGCAACTGGCGGCCGCGCTCGGCAAGAGCAGCTACGGCGAGTATCTCAAATCGCTCGCTGCGGGCACAACTTGAATCGCGAGTGGTCGGCCATCCTCAACCCTCAGCATCGGGTTTGAAATGCACCGGGGTTGCCGGTTCGGCCCAGGCGCTCACTTCCTGATACTCCACAGTGAATTGGGGGCCTGCGAAATACGCCTTCACAGTCGACGAAAAAATGAGCGTGCAAGCGATTCCGCCGTAAAACATCGCCGAGACGCACAGTCCGGCCGCTAACTCAAACGGCGTGAACCCAGGCGGCAAGGTCGTCAACAGGAATAACGAAATGGCGACGGATACGACCGCCAGGCCGATGGTCACTTTTCGCGCCCAGGAGCGGCCGCTCCAGAGGTAATGCGCAAGGACGCCGGTCAGCAAGAAGTGTATTCCCCATGGAACCAACAGGCGCGCGGTCGGCTCCTGAAGGTGGCCCAGCACCACGATATTCGCGAACGAGAACAGAATCAGTGAGACGGCTACCACCATAACCAGTGCCGGTATGCGATGCTGCTGGCTGTTCAAGTGCTCGTTCATGCACGATCTCCAAGCGGACAATTCGCGACATTTTGCAGTGACCAAGCCAAGTTCGCCAGCCAGCGGCAATGTCGCATGAGATCACGAAAGTCGCGGGGCTGCCATTCCTCAAGACGCTGGCAAAACGGGGCCCGGATTGCTATCACTCGACCCCAACAGGCAACTATTCACACTCGAAACTTGCGACAGGAGAACTTAGAGATGTCGATACATGTTGGTGAAGCTCTGGTCGGCGATGGCATGGAAGTCGCCCATATCGATCTGCTCATCGGAGACAAGGAAGGCCCCGTCGGCACGGCCTTCGCCAACGCCTTGGCAAATCAGTCAGCCGGCCACTCGAATCTGCTCGCCGTGCTGGCGCCGAATCTCGCCGTCAAGCCCGCCACCGTGCTGATCACGAAGGTCACGATCAAGGGGGCCAAGCAAGCCGTGCAGATGTTCGGCCCGGCCCAATATGCCGTCGCCAAGGCGGTGGCCGACAGCGTGGCCGCCGGCGTCATTCCCAAGGATCAGTGTGAAAAACTGGTCATTGTCTGCGGCGTGTTCATCCACTGGGAAGCCAAGGATGACAAGAAGATCTTCGAGTACAATTACGAAGCGACCAAGCTGTCGATCGCCCGCGCGATGAAGAACCAGCCCTCGGCCGACGAAATGATCGCCGGCAAGGACACCGCCAAGCACCCGTACTCGGGTGTTTGACAAGTTCGCATCGACCTAGACCGATCTTCACGAGCCGTGGCCGCAAGGTCACGGCTCTGTTTTTTCGGGCAGGCACCACGCCGTGAATGCATGCAGCGGTCGGGAATACGACGATTTTCCCTGAATTGCTTGAGTTCTCATCACACGACCCGCTAGACTCCACCCCCTTGAACGGCTGGTGAATCGTGTCACTCAGCCTTATGGCAGTGAGTCACTTACTGAATTTGTCGTTATGCCCAATACGGAAAGCGCAAAGAAGGCCCTTCGCCAAAGCAAGAAACGCCGATTGCACAATCGGTCGATCACGTCCACGCTACGAACCGCCATCAAAAAGGTTCGTGCTGCGGCTGATTTGGGCGATCAGGCGACCGCTCAAGAGGCGCTCCGTACCGCCACGAAGAAGCTCGATCAGGCAGCGACCAAGCATTTGATCCACAAGAATTCCGCCGCCCGCACCAAGTCGCGCCTCTCCAAACTGATCAAGAAGAAGTCTGCCGCGACCACCTGACGGCGCCGAGGGCTACAGCACGGATGCCGCCAGGCTCACCGCAAGAGGCAGCGACATGTCGCGCTTCACTGCCCGCTGGGTGATTCCCGTCGATCAGCCGCCCCTCGAATGGGGTGTAGTGGAGATTGAAGGGGAGCGGATCGTCGCGATTCATCCTCCGTTCTCCGAGCAGGCCGGTTCCACGACCAATCTCGGCGAAGCAGCGATCCTTCCCGGTTTGGTCAATGCGCACACGCACCTCGAATTCAGCGACCTCACTGAACCCGTTGCGCCTGGAAAGTCATTCGCTGACTGGATCGACCGCGTGGTCGAACGTCGTCGTGGTCAGTCCGATCCGAGTCAAGCGGTTCGGCAAGGCCTCAGCGAGTCGCTGGCATCTGGCACGACCACTGTGGGAGAGATTGCGACTTCCGATGCGTGGCGTTCGATCTCGATCTGCGAGGCGACAGGCGTCGTCTATCGCGAACTGATCGGCCTCAAGCCCGATCGCTGGGAACCTGCACTCGAAATCGCTCGTGCTCATCTGCGGAAAGCGCCGCCCGAGAATGCGAACTGGATTCGCGGCCTCAGTCCCCACGCCCCGTACAGCGTGCATCCCGAGCTTTATCGACGGTTGATTGATCTCGCCGTCGAGGCGGGGGCTCCCGTCGCCGTGCACTTGGCCGAGACCCGCGAAGAACTGGAACTGCTGGAGCACGGCACAGGCCCGCTCGTCGAGCAACTTACGAAGTTCGGAGCCTGGGAAACCGGCCTGATTCCCAAAGGCTCGCGCGTGCTCGACTATTTGATTCCCTTGGCCGAAGTCGATCACGGTCTCGTAATCCACGGCAACTACTTGAGCGACGCCGATATCGAATTCCTGGCACACCATCCCAACTTGTCAGTGGTGTATTGCCCGCGCACGCACGCTGCCTTCGGACATGGGCCGCATCCCTGGCGGCAGTTGCTAAGTGCGGGCGTTCGCGTCGCGCTTGGCACCGACAGCCGCGCGTCGAATCCAGATCTATCAATTTGGAATGAAGTTCTCGCCTTGATGAACCGGTATCCTGAGTTCAATGCTGGCCAACTCCTCAGGATGGCGACGCTCAACGGAGCCGAAGCCCTCGGATGCGACCATGAAGTTGGCAGCCTGACTCGCGGCAAGCTGGCCAACCTGCTTGTGGTGCGATTGGACGCAGAAATGACACCAAGCGAGCCGGCGGAACACACAGCGTTGCGATCGAAAGGCGTCTCAGGTGTAATGCAACGCGGCTGCTGGCGAGACGATCCCGCAAGATGACCCCTTGCTGTTCTCGACACACCATTCGCATCACGTCAACTCAGCCGAGCGAATGGGGCCGTCTACGATAAGCGATCAGAAACATCCCAAGTACCGTTACGATGTCGTTCCAGGCACTTGCCAAGTTGGGATTCTTCGGCATAATCTCTAGAACTGAATTGGCAACGCACGATTGAGCCGTCCACCGGCGACATATGAAATGATTCGAGATCGCGAGGGCGCATGAAATTCAATGTCACAGTGGATCGCGATGAAGACGGAACATGGATCGTAGAGTGTCCCTCTATTCCCGGTTGCGTTAGCCAGGGACCAACTAAGGACGAGGCCTTGGCCAACATCCAAGAGGCCATTGCACTTTGCCTGGAAGTTCGAGCTGAAATGGGGCTACCCCTCACAGTGGAAACACGTCAAGTTGAGGTAGTTGCGTAATGCCCCCCGTTCCACTTCTGAGCGGGCGAGACGTTGTGCGGGTCTTCGGCACCTTCGGCTGGATCGTGGCGCGCCAACGCGGCAGTCATGTCATCATGACGAAGCAGGGTGAAATCGCCACGTTGTCTGTCCCCAATCACAAGGAAGTCGCCAAAGGCACGCTTCGCGCGCTAATCCGCGAGGCAAATCTGACCGTCGACGAGTTCAATGGCGCGATCTAATAGCGGCGGTGTCGCTAGGCGTGGACGACATCACCAACTGAGTCGACCGCTTTTCCGTGCCTTCGTCGACAACGTAGAGTCGACTCTTGGTGCCGAAAGAATCAACGCAACGCTGTGGCGCAGTCGACAATAAGCAACCAAGAATACGGCCTCAGCCAAGCAATGCAGCGATATGCCGCTGATCGCACTCTCATCCGAGCAGATCGCGAATCGTATCCCGCTCGGATCTGAGTTCATCAAGCGTAACGGCGATCTTCGACTTGGCAAATGCGTTGTGCTCGATGCCGTTGATGATTGCGTGATTATTGCCGTCGCTGGTGAGAGGAAAGCCGAAGATCAGTCCTTCATCGATGCCGTAGCTTCCGTCGCTGCAGACAGCGGCGCTGAAGCAGTCGTTCTTGCCCGTCGGGCGGATCACGCCGCAGACGGTGTCGAGGGCCGCGTTGGCAGCCGATGCAGCGCTCGATGCGCCGCGCGCCTTGATGACCGCCGCCCCGCGCTGCTGCACCGTGTTGATGAAATCTCCTTCGAGCCATGTGCTGTCGCCGATGATCTCGGTCGCCGGCTTGCCGTTGATCGTCGCATGATAGAAGTCGGGAAACTGCGTGGCCGAGTGATTCCCCCAGATCGCAACATTTTTGACGGCTGCTACCGGCACACCGGCTTTTCGGGCGAGCAGACTCTGGGAGCGGTTCTGGTCGAGCATCGTCATCGCGTACCAGTTCTGGCGCGGGATGCTCGGGGCATGATGCATGGCGATCAGGCAGTTCGTGTTGCAGGGGTTGCCGACCACCAGCACGCGCGCATTGCGCGAGGCGGCCGCATCGATCGCCTTCCCGGTTCCGGTGAAGATCGGCCCGTTGATGCGGATGAGATCGCCGCGCTCCATGCCCGCCTTGCGCGGAATGCTCCCCACGCACAGCACCCAGTCGCAGTTTGCGAACGCATCCTCCAGATGGTTGCTGTCGAACGCCCGCGCGCCGGACAATGTCGGGAACGCACAGTCTTCCAGTTCCATCAGCACGCCGGTCAGCGAGTCGCACGGCGGACCGGGTACCTCGATGAGATGCAGTTCCACCTGCTGATCGGCCCCGAACACCTCGCCGCTCGCGAGGCGAAACACAAGGGCATAGCCGATATTCCCGGCGGCTCCGGTAACGGCGACACGGATGGGCTTGGACGACATATCAATTCCTATTTGGGTTGAGTGAGTTTGCTCGTTGTCGGCGCGTGCTGATATAGCGTTTCAGCGGGCCGATCTCAACGAGGAGATTAGAAGTCGGAGAATGAATCATGACGCGGTCCGTCGACTTCTCGCTTTCACTGGGTCCAGGACATCTTTAAACTGCCGATTGTCACTTCCAGGCATATCCCTCCCAAGTTCACAACAGACTATGGCAGATTCCTCGAAGAACATGGTGATCGGTTCGATGGCCGCCGCCGGCGTGGTGGCCATTGCCGCGATTTGTGATTTGATCATCGGCGTGCCCTTTGGCGGCGCTCAAACGAAGTTGATGGACATCATCTTCATCATCTGTGCGGGCATCGTGGGCTACCTCGCGTGGTCTTCCTATCAGGAACTGAAGTAGGTTCGCGCACTCCCAGCAGCCGGGCCTGGAAGGATGACGGAGCATGAATCGTCGCACATTTCTGCAGTCAGCCGGCGCATCGGCTCTGACATTGTCGTCGCTGCAGTCGGGATTGTTCGCCGCGGCGAATCAGGTGCCGCGCCGTGTCGCCTTGATCGGCACCGGCTGGTACGGCAAGGTCGACTTGCTGCGACTGATACAGGTAGAGCCCATAGAGGTCGTGGGGCTGTGCGATGTCGATTCGCAGCTCTTGGCCGCGGCCGCCGACATCGTGGCGACTCGGCAGGCGTCCGGCGCGACTCCGCGGACGTACAGCGACTATCGCGACCTGCTGCGTGAGGAAGAACCCGAGATCGCACTCATAGCGACCCCCGATCACTGGCACGCGCTGGCGATGATCGCGGCGTGCGAAGCGGGTGCCGACGTTTATGTGCAGAAACCGATCAGCGTCGACATCATGGAAGGCAAGGCGATGCTCGACGCGGCGCGGCGCACCGGACGAGTCGTTCAAGTCGGAACGCAGCGCCGCAGCACGCCGCATCTGATGGACGCCAAGAGCCGCATTATCGATGCCGGTCTGCTCGGCGACATCGGGCTGGTCGAAATCTACTGCTACTATCACATGCGCGCCCGGGAGAATCCGCCTGACATCGATCCGCCGGCGAATCTCGACTACGAGATGTGGACGGGACCGGCTCCCATGCGGCCGTACAACGCGCTGGTGCATCCCCGGAGTTGGCGGGCCTTCATGGAATACGGCAACGGCATCGTGGGCGATATGTGCATCCACATGCTGGACATGGTCCGCTGGATGCTCGGGCTCGGCTGGCCTCGCAGCGTCAGCAGCAGCGGCGGCATCCTCGTCGACATCGAATCGAAGGCCAACATCACCGATACGCAGTCGGCGACATTCGACTACGGCGACCTGCAGGTGAACTGGCAGCATCGCACATATGGTCATCCGCCCGATCCCGCGTATCCTTGGGGCGCAACATTTTATGGCACACGGGGAACGCTCAAAGTGAGCGTCAACAGCTTCGATTTCATCCCGTTCGGTGACGGAGAGACGATCCATCAGGATGTCGTCTATGAACTCGATGAATACCCCGAGGACCGCGATGAGCCGGATCTCGAACGGCATGTGGCCCCCGCGGTTCGCGTTCACATGCGCGACCTGTTGTCGGCCATCGACTCGCGCGGCAAGCCGGTCGCCGACATCGAGCAGGGTCACATTTCGACGGCCAGTTGCATCCTGGCGAATCTCGCTCAGAAGGCGGGGCGAACACTGCACTTCGATCCGGAATCACACACGGTTCCCGGTGATGACGAAGCCACCTCGCTGCTGCTGCGTCCATATCGCGAGCCG
>JANNSB010000609.1:0-20950 GCA_031402175.1 Planctomycetaceae bacterium | reverse complement strand
CGCCGGACCAAGTCGGGAAAGAGCCGGAAACTTCCCATTCACGAAGATCTATTGGCGGTCTTGCAGGGCATCAACCGTCATGCCGACGGCCTCGTGTTCCACGGCCCGCTGGGCGGTCGAATCAAGCCTGACACCGTTCGCCGAATCCTCGTCCGCGACGTTCTCACTCTTCTGGCGGAGTTGTTTCCGAACACACGGTTTCTGGAGGGGCGTCTCCACTCATTCAGGCACTACTTCTGTTCCATGTCGGCGAGCAGCGGTGTCCCCGAACGCGTCGTCATGGACTGGCTCGGTCACGCCGACAGCAAGATGGTCCGCCTTTATTATCATCTGCATGACCAGGAATCACAGAGGCAGATGCGCCTCGTGAAGTTGTTCGCGACGCCCGATGTTCGGACGTCCACGGTTCCCGTTGTAGAAGGAGGTACCTCGCCCCAGCGGCACACAGCCAGCAGTTCGACCATGACCCAGCCCGGTTGATTGGCACAAATGTTGGCACAATTATTTGTGCCAATCAGATTCGCATTCGCAACCGGAAGTGGCTCCTTGACTTACGGAGACCACTCAAAGCGAAGCGGAGAGGGGGGGATTCGAACCCCCGGTACCTTTTGGGTACACAGCATTTCCAGTGCTGCACAATCGGCCGCTCTGCCACCTCTCCGATGGCTTGTTTGTAGGTTGTTCGTGGGCGGGGGTCAAATGGTGGTGAGAGAGCGGTCAGGATTCAGGAATTAGGGAGATGGAGTCGGGATTGCAGTCTTAGGTTCGCGCGAGTCGTACTTGACTGACGACTTCATCCGCCGGCGATCGAGCCGATGACGAGGAAGGGTTCGGTCCCGTTGGCCACGGCATCGGGGACAGGCTCATCCGGGGATTGATGCGAGATGTCCTTCGAGCAGGCGTAGAACCGCAATAGCGGTCGGCGATTGTGGGTGCCGTGATCGCGAATTGTGCCCTTGAGCATCGGATAGCGCTGTTCGAGCGCTTCGAGAATTGTTCGCTGCGTCACTGGGTCGGCGACATCCAGTTCCACCTCGGCCCCGACGTGGGCCAGGTTTCTCAGGTGAAAGGGGAGGATAACGCGGATCATGTCTCTGTGATTGATTGATGCGATGTGAGGATTGCACGCGACGTGAAGGTTCGCCGCGTCAATGGTTCACTACGCGGACGATGAGCCAGATGGCTCTGAACCCCTCACCCCGGCCCTCTTCCCCGCTGAGTGCTCAAGTTTGTTGGAGCACCGACAGCGGGGGAGACGGAGTGAAAAGCTTCATGCCAGGGTCTGCACCTCGACCGAATAGACCGCGGGAAGATGCGCGGCGATCGTCGTCCAGTTGTCGCCGCCGTCGGGCGAGCAGAAGACCTGCCCGCCGGTGGTGCCGAAGTAGATGCCGGCCTGATCGAGCGTATCGACCGAAGTCGCATCACGCAGCACGTTCACGTAGCAGTCTGATTGAGGCAGAC
This sequence comes from Planctomycetaceae bacterium, assembly GCA_031402175.1. Classification (GTDB taxonomy): domain Bacteria; phylum Planctomycetota; class Planctomycetia; order Planctomycetales; family Planctomycetaceae; genus JANNSB01. The sequence continues at coordinate 19,486 of JANNSB010000609.1, read as the reverse complement.
CCTTCGTGAGGGCTTCCCACTCGTTGCCGCCCGACTTGCTGCGATAGACTCGCAGCTTGCCTTCGGGCGGATAGTGTTCGGAATCACTCTTGATCGGCACCACGTACACAGTGTCGGGTTCGTGAGGATGCACTTCGATCGGGAATCCGAAGTCGGTCGGCAGGTTGCCGCTGACTTCGTGCCAGTTTTCGCCGGCATCGTCACTTCGCATCACGTCCCAGTGCAATTGCATGAACAACACATTCGGCCTGGCTGCATTCATCGCCAGCCGGTGCACGCAAAAGCCGACATCGGGCATCGGTTCGGGCATGTAATTCGACTTGAGTCCGCGATTGATGGCCTTCCAGGTCTGGCCGCCGTCATCGGTGCGAAACGCGCCGGCCGAGGAAATCGCAATGTAAATCCGCTGCGGATTGTTTGGATCGATAATGATTGTATGCAGCCCCATGCCGCCGGCGCCGGGCGCCCAGCGTTCGCCGGTGCCGTTGCCGCGCAGGCCGGCCATTTCGTGCCACGACTGGCCGCCGTCGGACGAGCGGAACATCGCGGCATCCTCGACTCCCGCATAGACGGTGTCGGGATCCGAGAGTGAAGGCTCCAAATGCCAGACCCGCTTGAACTCCCAAGGGTGCTGCGTGCCGTCGTAAAACTGATGCGTCGTCAGCGGGGCGGCTACCGTGTCGTACTGAAAATTGTTGCTCTCCCCCTTAGGCATGCCGTCAGGCCCGGTGGTCGAATCGCCGGGAGGAGTTCCGGGCTGATGCCATGTCTCGCCGCCGTCATCCGACCGCTGAATGATCTGCCCGAACCAACTGCTGGTCTGCGAGGCATAGATGCGGTTGGGATCCACGGGGGAAGCCTTGAGGTGATACATTTCCCAGCCGCCGAAGTGCGGACCTTCCACTTCCCATTTCTGGCGTTTACCGTCGGACGTGATGATGAAAGCTCCCTTGCGAGTGCCGACCAGGACACGGACGCTACTCATGTTTTTGCTCCAGTAACGATGGGCTGAAAATGTCGCTTGCTGAATTGTCCAACGATCATAGCCGTTCGCAATCATGGCAAATCGACAAGGGATTCGACAAGAATGCCATTTTTGGATTCATCAAACATGAGCGCGGGGCGATTGATGAACTTGACAAGGCGATATTTGGCCAACATTCCCGTTGAATCTGCATTCCTATGACGACCGCTCCGACATCGATTGAGCCGCCGACCGGTGCGGGCCCGCGCGGTCCCAGGGGGCATTGGTTTTGGGGCTGTCTGCCTGAGTTCCAGGCCGGCCCGCTGCAGTTTTTCGAACGGTGCCGGCGCGAGTACGGCACCGTGGCCACGTTTCGTCTGGCGAACCGCCGGGTGTTTCTCATCAACGAGCCGAGGCTGATCGAACAGGTGCTCGTGACGCGGCACCACTGCTTCAAGAAGCACTTCGGCACCCGTCTGCTCAAGCCGGTGCTCGGCAATGGGCTGCTGCTGACGGAAGGGGACTTCTGGCTCAAGCAGCGCCGGCTCATTCAACCCGCGTTCTCGCGTAAGCTGACGGAGAAGTTCCGCGAGATCATCCGCGAGCGAGGATCCGCGATGGCCCGGCAGTGGCGAAATGAGCCGAATCGACGATTGCATCACGACATGACGAAGCTCACTACGCAGATCGCTGCCGAGGCGTTGCTGGGAGCCGAACTGCCGGATGATCTGGAAGCGATAGAAGCCGCGATGGAAGTGACGCATGTCGACTATGAATCGCGCCTGCTGGCGGCGGTGCACATTCCGCGGTGGTTGCCGATCACGAAGCAGATTCGCGAGTTTCGCCGGGCAGTGCGGACGCTGCGCGGTGTCGTCGACCGCATAATTACGGAGCGCATGCGTAAGCCGGGCGAAGGGACCGATGCGTTGTCATTGATGCTCAACTGCGAGGATGAATCGGGCCAGCGGATGTCGCCGCGGCAGCTGCGCGACGAGGCTCTCACGCTGTTGCTGGCCGGTCAGGATACGACGGCCAATGCGCTGACCTGGTCGTTCATTCTGCTGGCGCAGCATTCCGAGATTGCCGACCGGTTCGCCGCCGAGCCGGAGGGGAGCAAGATGGCGTTGCACATCTTTCTCGAAGCGATGCGGCTGTATCCGCCAGTGCCGGTCTTCGGCCGGCAGTGCATCGAGCGATGCAGCATCGCCAGCATCGACATTCGCCCCAAGGACACCGTGCTGATGTCGCAATGGATCATGCATCGCGATGAGCGGTTCTTCGCCGAACCCGATCGTTTCGATCCCGACCGCTGGGACGACGACTTCGAGAAGTGTCTCCCCGGCTACGCCTACTTCCCGTTCGGCGGCGGCCCGAGAATCTGCATCGGCAAGGAACTGTCGCTGCTGGAAGGTTCACTGTTGCTGGAACAGTTCGGCCGGGAATTCCGCGTCCACATCACCGGCGACACGCCGCCAGAACCGTGGCCGACGGTGACCCTGCGGCCAAAGCACGAGGTGCCGGTGCGGTGTGAGGCGCGACCGCATGTGGATCATTGAATCCGTCAACTCACTGATCCAACGCCCGGCGCGCCTCTTCCACGATCTCGGCGTTCGCCTCGTCCTCGCCGTACAGCAGCAGGATGCTTTCCCAGATCTCGCGGGCGTCGGTCGTCTGGCCATCGGCTGTAAGCGCGCGGGCGCGGGCGACAGCAGCGGTGAGGAATTCGGATGGCTCGGCCGCTTCGCCGGCCGGAATGTCGTCGATCAGTTGTGTGATGACCGCCCGCTCCGGCTGATGCTCGTCATCGTCGGGAATGAGACCCAGCACCGCAGTGAGCGTTTCTCGAGCCCCCTGGTCGTCTCCCAGTTGCCGTCGCACCAGGGCCCGCTGCACGAAGCGTTCGAGGTCGTTCGCGGGACTTCGCTCACGCAGACCTCCGACTCGCGGCGCGTCGTGGGCCGCTTCGTAGAGCGACAGCTCGGAGAGGTACGGTTCAACCCGCGGACGCCAGGTGTCTTCATCCAGTTCGAGCAGCCGATCGAAGCACTCCTGGCGGGCAGTTTCCCAGCCGGGGCCGGGAGCCAGTTGCATCAGCTTCTCGCCGCGCGCGAAGAGCGCATCGGGATCGGGCCGCCGCGACTGCACCCACCAGATGCCGATCGCAATGAGCAGCACGAATGACACAATGAGAAACCAGGTATTGTCAAAGATTTGCTGAATGGGCGTCTTGATCGCGGTGCGTTCGATCTCGGCCTTCACCAGATCGCGCATCAGCGTGCCGGCCCCTTCGATGCTGCGCGGCGACGATATCGCGTTGGCGGCTGATGTCTCATCTGTGGAAGAAGCGCCATCAACGTCGAGGACCGGCGAACCGGCTGCCGACAGCTCGACTTTCTTGAGAATCTCGCTCAAGCGCAACTGCAGGACATATGCATCGGGGTAGCGGTCCTCGGGACGCTTCTCCAGGCAGGTGCAGACCACTTCGTCGAGCCACGTCGGAATGTCGGGGACCACGCGCCTCGGGCTGTCGAACTGCCCGTACTTGTGTTTCTGCGCGATGTCGAGGTTCGTCTTGCCGGTGAACGGCGGCCGGCCGGTGAGCATCACATACATCACCGCTCCCAGCGAATAGATGTCGCTCTGCTTGATGGCCCGCTTCCCCTGAGCCTGTTCGGGAGACATGTACTCGGCGGTCCCGATGACGCCGCCGGTGACGGTGAGCTTTCCCGATGCGAACACCTGCGCCACGCCGAAGTCGGTGAGCTTGACGACATCGTCTTTCGCAATGAGCAGATTGGACGGCTTAAGATCGCGGTGGATAACGCCCGAGTTGTGAGCCGCCTTCAGCGCTTTACAGATCTGAACGCCGAACTCGATCACCTGCCGCCAGTCGATGCGCTTGTCACGCATGAGCCGGGCGGTCAGAGTTTCTCCTTCGACAAACTCCATCGCATAGAAGTAGATCTCACCGTCGGCTCCGCTTTCGTAGACTTTCACGACATGCGGATTCTCGATCTTGCGAGTGGCGTCGATCTCGCGGGTGAATCTCGCCACGAGTCCAGGTTCGCGGGCCAGCGAGGCCGGCAGCACCTTGATCGCGGCGGTCATGCCGGTTTCGAGATGTTCCCCCAGATACACTGTCCCCATGCCTCCGGCCCCCACTTCGCGCAGAATACGATACGGGCCCACCTTCTCCGGCGGAGGGGCCGGTGTGTGTGTATGCTGTGGGTGAGATGTGGGAGTGCTCATCAAATTGATGGACGTGAACGCACCTGAAGAGTAAAGGGGAACAGTGACGACGGCAATCCTGCTCATCGCACACGGCAGCCGCAAAGCAGCGGCCAACGACGATCTCGTGCGTATTGCGGAGCAGATTCAGGCTCGCAGGCCGAATGCGATGGTCGAGATCGCCTATTTGGAACTGGCCGAACCCACGATTCCTCAAGGAGCGAACGCCTGCGTCTCCCGGGGTGCAAAGGAGGTGCGGATGCTGCCCTTCTTTCTTTCCCCCGGCTCGCACGTTGTGGACGATCTCGAACGATTTCGCGGCGACTTCGAGCAGGAGTACCCGGACGTGAACTTCGTGCTCTGCCCGCCGCTGGGCCTGCATCCACTGCTGATCGACATTCTGCTGGAGCGACTGGAGCAGCGGCTGTAGCTGCGAGACCCGCGTTCAGGGCGCGACCGCGCCGATGTAGTCGTAGCCATCAGCCGGTTCGGTGACGGCTTGGCGGAGTTCGGGACCGGAGGGTTTGAGGAAGTTCGGATCGTCGGGGTCGGTCGACATCAATTCCACCTCCACGCCCCGGCTGCCATCGACGGAAAAGATGTCGAGTTCCTTCGAGAGATCCTCCGGCGCACCGCGTTCACTCCAGTTGAATCGTGGCGTGGCAACGAGGCGAGTTGCGAGTTCGGCGTCGAAGCCGTCTTCGAAGTCGATCTCCTTGACGCCGCCGTCGAGAAACAGGTTCCTGGTGAATACGAATCGTCCGCTACCGACTTGCGGGTTGTCTTGAAACACGATCCCCCGCTGGTGAGCATGAAACGTGTTGTTGATGAACGCCAGACCTTGCAGGTCGGGTGCGATTGCCGTAATCGACACTCCCGTGCGGGTTTGATGGAAGATGCATTGTCTGAGCGTGACGTTCCAGGTCTTCGAAGCAAACTCGACACCGATCTTCATCGGTCCCAGAAAACGACAATTGACGATATCGATCCACTGAGTGTCTTGCTGGCCACTTGAGCACCTCAGTCCGGTGGCCTCGGTTCCAGAGGCAATAAACCTGATGTCTTCGAGCAACAGTTTCTTGCTGTCCAGCCCCGACGCTCCGACGGCTTCAATGCCGACCGTACTGACTCCCTGAATCGTCAACCGGCGCAACTGAGTGCCGAGACTGTAGCCTCCCAGATGAACCGCGGCGTTTCGCTCGCCGGCCTCGATCACGAAGTTTTCGATGACGAGCCCCTCGACTCCTTCCAGAGAAATCACCGGCTCCGGACCCGTGGGATTGAGGACTGCGGGGGCCGCATCGTTGCACACGATGCGCACTCCTTTCGGAATCATTCGCCGCCCGGAATTGTCGATGACGATGCGGTCCGCGTACGTTCCGGGCGCGACAACAATGTTCTGAGTGACGTCGCCGCCTCCCCGCAGGTTCACCTTCAGATAATCCAGAGCCTCCGAGATTGTTTCGAAGTGGCCGCCGGGTCCGACGGTAATGTCTTCGCCGAGCGTGGGTCGCGGCCCATCGTCATCGACGGGGTCGGGATTCTGATCAGGTCCATCACTGCCGGTTGCCGCCGGACCTGTGCCGGGATTCGCCGTGGGCTCGTCGTCGCCACCAAAGATTCCCGAGAACACGACGATGAGCACGATGGCGACGATCGCGCAGCCGGCGATGATCGGCAGCATCCACGACATGTGCTTCTTGCGTTGCGCGAAGCGGGTTGAAGATGACCTCGCGGGCGGTTCCGCGAGTTCCACGGCATTGCCGGCTGACTGATTATCGGCAGCTTCGCCTGCCACCGGAAAAACCGGCAGCTCGCGGCGGGTTTCCTTCAATCCGACAGCGGGCGAGGCTTCGACGGACTTCGCATGCGAGTCTGAAGTCTCGCCGATTGGCAGATCCGCCGGATTTGGCGCGCCGGGTGTATGGCCGCGAGACGGAATGGACTCCCGCGTGTCAGGTTTGCGCGCCTTGGCATCGAGGTGCGCCAAAAAGTCGCTCAGTCCATTGTTGTCAAACTGCGATTCCGGATTGGCGGCGCGCGTGAGTGGATCATCGGACACGTCAAGCGTCTGGGCGGCTGTGACGGGTCTCGGTTTTTCCGGCGCATGTGATGAACGCCGAGGCTCTCCTGCATTGGTTTCTTGCGTGACCGTCTTGGCTGGCCTGATGTGCGGAGTATCCTGTGCGATATCGGTGCCGGACGTTTTTGGTTTCGTGCCCGTCCTGGTCCGTGCCGGAGTCGGCCCGCTCTTGGAACCATGGAGCCAGTTCGTCAAGTCCTGTCCCGCTTCGTCCGCTGACTGATACCGCTGGTTGGGATCCTTCGCCATCATCTTGCGAATGATCACCAACAGTTCGGCCGGAACATCCTGCCGCTCGATTTCTATGGCGGGAGGCTCTTTGGTCTGATGTGCAATCAATCGCTGGGCCAGGGTGCCGTCATTGAATGGAGGATGGCCGGTGATCAGGAAGTACAACGAACAACCCAGCGAATAAATGTCCGCGCGAGAGTCGACACTGTGGCTGTCGACCGCCTGCTCGGGCGCCAGATAGTCTGCAGTGCCCAGCACGCGCTCATCGTGCTGCACGGTGAGAGACGCTTCGTCCCTCTGAAAGAACTTGGCCAGTCCGAGATCGAGGATCTTGACGGTGCCCTGCAGGTCGACCAGCAGATTGCCCGGCTTGATGTCGCGGTGGACCAGTCCCGCGCGATGAGCGTGCCCGACGCCGAGCGCCGCCTGACGGATGAAATCGACCGCCTCTCGAATGGGGAGCGGTCCGCGCTCGGCCACAATGTCGACGAAGTTCTTGCCCTCGACGTACTCCATGACCAGAAAGTGGATTTCCGTATCGTTGTCGACCTCGTGGTCGACGTCATACGCTCGCACGATGTTGGGATGGTCGAGCGCCGCAACCGCCTGGGCTTCTCGATGAAACCGGCCCAGGTACGACGTGTCGGTCTTGGCCCATTTGGCGGGAAGAACCTTGATGGCGCAGTGGCGGCGCATCAGCGTGTGCTCAGCCAGGTAGACCGAACTCATGCCCCCCTTGCCGAGGAGATCGAGCAACCGATAGCGACCCAGAAAGAAGCCCTTGTGTTTGCCCTGCAGAAGTTTCTCGGCCTGCCAGCGCGTGAGAACCTTCTGGGCCAGCAGGTACTCCGCGAATTGGCGGGCTTCCTTGGTGGTGCCGCCTTCATCCTTGAAGCGCTTCAGCGAGGCCTCCAAAGAATCCTTTGGAATCAGACCGCTCCGCTGCAGAACGGCCAGAAAGGACTCCAAGGTGATATGAATCGCCATGTTCGCGGCCGACTGAGAAGGCCCACTCCGGCGAACCGCCCCAAGAGGGCGATTCGCGAATTCTCGACATGAATTTGCTCCGTCCGCAGGGCGGCGAATGTCGCCGTCACGCCGGACCATCGGTGCAATTGGAGTATGCGGGACCGATCGACCGTCCGTCAACCGGGGAAAGGCTGATTCGCCCGCAAATCCGCAGTGTGTGATGTCCGAGGGGGGTAGTTCAAGGGGTCGATCAACTCGCGGCTTGCGCAGTCGTCACATCCCGCATCGTCGCATACTCCATGATCTTCTGTTCCGTGAACTCGTCTCGGCCGAGTTCGCCCGTCAACCGGCCTTCGCAGAGCACGAGAATGCGGTCGCAGAGGGTGATGAGCTCCGGCAATTCGCTGCTGGTGACGATGATCGCCAGCCCCTCCTTACAGAGCCCGTCGATCACCTTGTACAGCTCGGCCTTTGCCCCGACGTCGACGCCGCGAGTCGGGTCGTCGAGCAACAGCACCTTGGGCTTGGTAAGCAGCCAGCGGGCGATAATGCACTTCTGCTGGTTGCCACCCGACAGACTGGTGACGGCCGCTTCGCTGCCGGACGTTTTCACACCCAACTGCTGAATCGAGTCTTTCGTTCGCTTGCGCTCGGCACGGCCGCTGACGATTCCCTGTCGGGCGATGTCGTTGAGCGTGCAGATCGAGATGTTTTCGCGAACATTCATCTGCGAGAACAGCCCCAGTCGTTTGCGATCCTCGGTGACCATCGCGATCCCTGCGTCTTTCGCCTCCGACGGGTGACGGCACCTTAATTCTTTCCCCTCCATTCGAATCGTCCCTTTGGGCGTCTCGTCCGACGAGCCGAAGAGGCATTCGAGCAGTTCGGTCCTGCCGGCTCCCATCAGCCCGGCGATGCCCAGCACTTCACCTTTGCGGAGTGAGAACGAAATGTTTTCCAGACGCCATTTGCGGGCATGCCCCGTCCACGGGAGCGACAGTTGGTCGACTTCCAGAATTGGCTCGCCCGGTTCACGTCCCGCGCCGAGCCGCACCGACTCGATTTCGCGACCCACCATCAGATGCGTCACATCCCGCACGTTGGTTTCATCGCATTCCTGAGTGGCAACCAGTTTCCCGTCCCGCAGAATGGTGATGCGATCCGACAGCCGGAAGATCTCGTCCATCTTGTGCGAGATGTAAAGAATCGTGACGCCGCGCTTCCGCAACCGCTCGATGACGCCGAACAATCGCTCGACCTCGGACTCGGTGAGCGCGCTGGTCGGCTCATCCATGATGAGGATGTCGGACTGTAGCGACAGCGCCTTCGCGATCTCGACGAGCTGCTGATCGCCGACTCGCAGCGAACGCACCGGCCGGTTCGCCCTCACTTCGCATTGCAGTTGTTCGAACAGGCCGGCCGCCTCACGCTCCATGGCGCGGTCATCCAGCAGGCCAAGTCGATTTCGCTTCTCACGGCCCAGGAAGATGTTGGCTGCCGCCGACAGTTCTTCCACCAGATTGAGTTCCTGGTGAATGATGCTGATGCCCGCGCTTTCGGCATCGCGCGTGCCGCCAAAGCGGCGCGTTTCCCCCTTCACCGAGATCTCACCTTCGTAATCGGTGATGACTCCCGAGAGAATCTTCATCAGCGTGCTTTTGCCCGCGCCGTTCTCGCCGCAGATCGCGTGAAACTCTCCCTTGCGGATGTCGACTGACACGTTCTCGAGCGCGACGACGCCGGGAAAGCGCTTCGTGACGCCGCGAATCTCGATGATCGATTTGGCCATGCGTCGCTGAATGAATGACTGAATGACTGTGCCGCTAAGTTGGACGCCCGATTCGGCCTATCCGGAGCGTCTCGCACTTCGGTCGGCATCCTTTCCGACCCGCCTCGCGTTCTTGCGCTCGAGATCCTCGAATGTCCATAAGAATCGCTTGCCGACGCCGGCGGCGTAACGCATCAGGGTCGCCATGGTGGGATTCTCCTGCTTGCCACATTCGAGCCGGCTGATGACCGCGCGGTCGAGTCCCGATCGATCCGCGACATCCCCGATGCTCAGACCGCGCAGCGTGCGTTCCTTCTTGAGGGCTTTCATAGCCGTTTGAATATCGACGTACATGCCCATGGATATCACTGCCTCCGGATCGCATTCGCCACTCTGAACGAGATCTGCCAACGACGGCTTCCCTGCTTGAATCTTCTCGCGCATGCGTTGCTCGCGAACGCGGTCCCGTACGGACTTATTGTTCTGCCGGGATATGCGAGCGGCCTTCATTGTTTTCTCCGTCGTTTCCGTTCGCCGGGTGGCGAAACTTCATATGCGGTGATCGGTCGGAAAGTTAGAGGATCGTCGTCCGCGAGTTCGTAAACAACCGCCAGATACCGGCCCGTCGATGTCCAGCCGAATGCCGTCGGCAGGCCTGACGAGCGGCTCACAGCACGAATACTGGCGGGATCGAGCAGCACTTCCTCGGCCTCTGCAATCGAGATGTCGTGTTCCAGAAGATGATGGACATTGCCGTCAGGATCATCGTCGAGATCCCAGATGATCGTGACGTGCATTTCGGCCTCGCACCAACCTATCGAAAGTCATGCTACCGGATGTGACATATAAATCAACAGCCGAAATGTGCGTTGCGGCTGGATTTGGGATGCACATCACGATTCCCGGCATTCCTCTCGCAACAGGCAGTCTTCCGGCAACTCCGCGACCTCGATGTCGTTCGACACCGTCTTGAAGACGCAAAAGCCGCGTTGCTGATAGTTTCGCAGTGCGTGCCGATGATCGAGCGAACACGTATGCACCCAGACCCGTTTTGCATCCCCCTGCCAGGCCTCTTCAATCGCCGCTGACAGCAGATGGGCGCCGAGCCCCCTGCCGATAAATTCCTGCACGAGGCCGAAGTAGGCGAGTTCGACACTGGGAAACTCGCCGCGATCAATCTCGAAGTAACCCGCGGGGACTTGATTCACTTCGAGAATCACCGTCTTCAGGCTGTCGCGGTGCGCATAGTCGATCCATTTCTCGGCCGGCCACGACAAGCGGTTCACCCAGTGGAACGACTTGCCCACCTCGGCATACATGCGGCGATTCCAGTGCCAGTCGGGAGGAGAAATCGTACGCAGGTTCAGTCCCTGCATTCCCTCTGCGTATCGCGGACTGAACTGGTCGCGACTCAGCATCTCCAGGTGATACACGGTGATCTTATGCTGCATGAGTGACCGCCGTACCGCTCGACGACTTCTGGAACATGCGGAATCTCGCGAGCCGCAATCGCTGCAGCCAGAACTGCATCACGGCCCACAACGTATGCAGTCCGTACTTCACACAGCGCACGAGGTTGATGCTGGACGCTTCGTCGAAGTAACGCACCGGCACCGGGATGTCTCCCAGCTTGAAGCCGAAATAGACCGACTGCACGAGAAACTGACTGTCGAACGCGAAGTCGTTCGTGTTGCTCTCGAAGGGAATCGTCTCCAACACTTCACGCCGATAGGCGCGGAAGCCGCTGTGAAAGTCTCCCAGATTCTGGCCGAGTGCGACGTTCTCAATCGTCGTGAGCATGCGATTCGCGATGTACTTCCACCACGGCATACCGCCCTTCAACGCTTCTCCGCGTGTGCGGATCCGCGAACCCAGCACCACGTCGCAGATTCCCAATCTGAGAATCTCGACGGCGGTCGGAATCACCCGGCTGTCGTACTGATAATCGGGGTGGATCATCACAATGAATTCCGCCCCGGACTTGAGCGCGTAGCGATAGCAAGTCTTCTGATTACCGCCGTAACCCAGGTTCTGCGAGTGCTCGACGACAGTCAGCCCCAAGTCTCGCGCCATGGCGACGGTGTTGTCTTTGCTCGCATCATCGACCAGCAGGATCTCATCGACGGCTCCTGGTGGAATGTCTGCCACCGTCTGCTGCAGCGTGCGGGCGGCGTTGTAGGCCGGCATGACGGCAATCACCCGCCCGCGTTTGGAGCTTGCGTTATCGATGGGTTTTTCACTCATGACACAGGAGCCGTGAACTGATGCCCTTCCTGTGGTCCATGCTCCGTCAGCGTAAGTATCTCCGGGCCTTCTTCGGTCATGAGGATCTGATGCTCGAACTGCGCCGAGAGCGAGCGATCCTGTGACACCACCGTCCAGCCGTCCGTATGCGGTCCTTCCACATGCCGGCTGCCGAGATTGAGCATCGGCTCAATCGTGAAACTTACCCCCGGCACCAGCAGTGCATACTTCGACTTCTTCAAGGGAATATGGGGTATGCCGGGATCCTGATGAAACTCGCGTCCAATGCCGTGCCCCTGAAACGCTTCGACGACGCCCAGCTTGTTCAGCACGCCAAACCTCGCGATGGCCAGACCGATATCGATCACCGGACAGTAGGGTGCGATGGAGCGGATGCCGATCCACATCGCGTCGAACGCCAGTTGCGTGATGCGCAGGGCGTCTTTGCTCGGCTTACCGATGAGGAACGTCTCTGATGAGTCACCATACCAGCCGTCGACGATCGAGGTGACATCGACATTCACGATGTCGCCGTTCTTCAGGCGATAGTTCGCGGGGATGCCGTGACAAACGACTTCATTCACGCTGGTGCAGATCGACTTGGGAAAACCGCGATAACCATGACACGCGGGAATGTGTCCATGTTCTCGAGTATAGGTGTCGGCCAGCCGATCGATTTCGTCGGTGGTGACTCCCTCGACGACATGCGGCCTGAGAAAGTCCATGACCTGGGCATTGAAGCGACCGGCAGCGCGTAAGCCATCCCGCTCTTCCGGCAGTTTGTAAATGGGCAACCTGCGAGTGTTGCGGTAGGTCAACAGGCGTCTGACGATCGTCCTCATGGCGGGAGTATTCTGAGATGTTCCGCCCGAAGAGTGAAGCGAATCGGATTCCTCGTCGTCGACGACTTGTAGGGAACGGCCTCTGTGCCGTTCCGGCGGCGGGACGGCGAGTAGAGGAAGTCTCAATCGTTCCCGTGACGTTTCGCTTGAGATCGAAGGGCCGCTACTCACGGCATCACGGGATCCTTGATAAATACTCCATCCCGCCGACGGAATGCCACGGAGGGCATTCCCTACAGAATCAATCAGAACAACCGGTTCAGCCCATTCAGCGCCGCGACGCGGTACGCTTCCGCCATGGTCGGATAGTTGAACGTCGTATTCACGAAGTACATCAGCGTGTTCTGCTCTCCCGGTTGCGAGAGGATCGCCTGGCCGATGTGAATGATCTCGGAGGCATTGGCGCCGAAGCAGTGTACGCCCAGAATCTGCAGCGTCTCCCGGTGAAACAATAGCTTGAGCATCCCCACGGTCTGGCCGGTGATCTGCGCTCTGGCGAGGCTCTTGAAGATCGACTGTCCCACTTCGTAAGGCACTTCCATTTCCGTGAGTTCGCGTTCCGTTTTGCCGACGGAACTGATCTCCGGGCTGGTGTAAATGCCCGTCGGGATGTCTGCGATAAGGGCGCGGTCGCATGAGCCATTGATAAGGTGCTGTGCCGCATACCGACCCTGCACAAACGCGGCGCTCGCCAGCGACGGGCGCCCGATCACGTCTCCCACGGCATAGATGTTGGGAACGACCGTACGAAAGTGCTCATCAACCTGTATCTGTCCTCGGCTGTCGGGCGTGATTCCCAGACTTTCCAAACCCATGTTATCCGAATTGCCGGTCCGGCCCGCCGCCCACAGCAGAATGTCGGTCTTGATCTGCTTGCCGGATTCCAGGTGCACGATCACGCCGTCCTCGACGGCCTCGACGCGTTCGTAGCTTTCGCGATGGCGGATGACGACACCGCACTCCCGCAAGTGATAGCTCAGCGCATCAATGATCTCGTCGTCGAGAAACGCGAGCAGCTTGTCGAGGGTGTTGATGAGATTGACCTTCACTCCCAGATTGCGAAACATCGAGGCGTATTCGCAGCCGACCACTCCCGCACCGTAGATGCTGATCGACCTGGGAGTGTCGTCGAGGTCGAGAATCGTGTCGCTGTCGAAAACCCTCGGGTGCGCGAAGTCGACATCCGGCGGCCGATAGGGACGTGCCCCGGTCGCGACGATGATCGAGCCGGCCTGCAGCACGCGCTTGCCGCCGAGGGCGTCCTCGACTTCGATCGTGTTCGGGCTGGTCAAGCGCGCATGACCCGCGAATACGGGTACCTCGTTCCGCTCGTAGAAGCTCTGCCGCATCCGCACCTGTTGCAAGATCACCGTCGTTGCCGAGCGGCGGAGGTGCGGAAATGATCGGATCTCGACCAGCGTCTCGGCATCGAGCATCTTGCCGCCGAGGCTGGCGAGCAAACTGGTTGATTGAAAGATCGCGAATCGCAGAGCCTTGCTGGGGATGGTCCCCTTGTGCGTGCAGTTGCCGCCGATCTCTTCCATCCGTTCGACGACGGCGACCGTACGGCCCAGCTTCGCCGCCTGCATTGCGGCTCCCTCGCCTCCGGGTCCGGTGCCGATAACAACGACGTCAAACGTGTGATTGCTCAAAGGATGAGTTCAGGGAGTTCGATTCCAGGAAACATTAGAGCTGCGCGCCTGCGGCAAATGTGAAAGTGTGATTGTAGAGGGATCCTTGATCCGTCTGCCATCGATCGCGAGACTCTCACGTCACGGGCAATTCGCGTTCTCTTGTCTCAACTTGGAGCGATCATGGCGATTCCACACGCGACGCACGGATTGGTAGTCCTGCTTGTCTGTTTCGCCAGCGGACTCGCACCCGCGGATGACGGTGTGGAACCCCCCGCGCTGCCCGATGGCGACGCAGGTATCGCCATGCGTTACCCCGGCGATGTCGGCATCGAACAGGCCGATGGCGTCGTGTTTGCCGAGTTGTTTTCCAGCGCGACGCTCGAAGCCGTCTGCGAACGCTGGGAGAGTGTGCAGGCCGTCGAAGATCTGTCGTTGTCCGACGACGTGCCGGCCGGCAGCGGAGACGACCAGTCGCTGCTCATCACTTACACCGGCGGCGAGGGAGTTGGCCCCAGCCTCTACCGCCGACTGGGCGACGGCTACGACAAGCTGCACTATCGCTTCTATGTCAAATTCGCGCCCGACTGCGAGCCGATCCATCACTTCTTTCACACCGGCGGCTACAACCCGCCCACTCCCTGGGCACAAGGCGGTGCGGGTGAACGACCGGTTGGAGGCGAACGCTTCACGACCGGCGTCGAACCCTTCGGCGATATGTGGCAGTGGGACTACTACAGCTACTGGATGGAAATGCGAGGCAGCCCGCCACGCGGCCAGACTTGGGGAAATACCTTCATCCACAATCCCGATCTGGCAGTGAAGAAGGGGGAATGGGAATGCCTCGAAGTCATGTTCCAGCTCAACGATCCCGGTGAATCCAACGGCGAACTGGCCCTGTGGATCGACGGCGAACTTGTGAGCCATCTCGGCGAGGGTTTTCCGCGCGGCCAGTGGACGTTCGACAGATTCCTGCCTGGCGAGGACGGCGAGGGCATTCGCTGGGACGATGAAGTCGGCGACCGCGTGAGTTTTCCGACGCCGCCCGGCGGCCAGCCCTTCGAGGGATTCCGCTTCCGCACCGAGGAGGACGAACAGTTAAACTTCCTCTGGCTGCTGTGCTACATCACCGACGCCCCGCGAGGCAGCGTCAACCACATCTGGTTCGACAACATCGTGGTAGCCACCGACTACATTGGCCCGATCGCGGAGTAGCTGCCTGCCTCACTCCCACTCGATCGTGCTCGGCGGCTTCGAACTGATGTCGTAGACCACGCGATTAACCCCACGGACCGTGTTGATGATGCGGGTCGATACCTTCTGCAGCAGTTCGTACGGCAGCCGCGACCAGTCGGCGGTCATAAAGTTGTCGGTGTTGACGGCGCGAATGGCGATGACATCTTCATAAGTGCGGCAGTCACCCATCACGCCGACCGTCTGCAACGGGAGCAGCACCGCGAATGCCTGCTGCACTTCGCGGTACATGCCGGATTTGCGCAGTTCATCAATCAGAATCGTGTCAGCCTCTCGCAGAGTCTGTAGTCGTGGTTCGCTCACCGCCCCGAGACACCGCACGGCAAGGCCGGGGCCGGGGAAGGGGTGCCGCCAGATCAGAATCTCCGGCAGTCCGAGTTCCAATCCCATCCTGCGGACTTCATCCTTGAAGAGATCCCGCAGCGGCTCGATCAGTTCGAAGCCGAGTTCTTCGGGCAAGCCGCCGACGATGTGATGAAACTTGATCGTCGCCGCCGGCCCATCGGGATTGGCTCCCGATTCGATCACGTCGGGATAGAGCGTCCCCTGGGCAAGAAACCGGGCATCCGGAATCGACTCGGCCTCTTTGCGGAAGACCTCAATGAAGATGCGTCCGATCGTCTTGCGTTTCTCCTGCGGATCAGAGACGCCGGCGAGACCGTTCAGAAAACGATCCTGGGCGTCCACGACATGCAGGTCGGTCTTAAAGTGTTCGCTGAATTCGCGACGCACCTGCTCGACTTCCCCCTCACGCAACAGGCCGTTGTCGACAAAGATGCACGAGAGTTGTGACCCGATCGCGCGGAACAGGAGTGCCGCGGTAACAGACGAATCGACCCCGCCCGAAAGACCGCAGATCACGCGGCTCTTCCCTACTCGCTGACGGATCTGCTCCACCTCGCGCTCGATGAGCGACGAGAGCTTCCAAATCTGTTTGCAGCCGCAGATGTTGTGGACGAAGTTCGCCAGCAGCCTTTCGCCGAAATCGGTGTGCGTGACTTCGGGATGAAATTGCAGTCCATAGATCGGCAGAGTGTGATGCCTGATCGCTGCATGCGGGCAGGTGTCGGTGGTCGCCAGCGTGCGAAAATGCGCTTCGACGTGCTGCACCTGGTCGCCATGACTCATCCACACGGTCGAGTCGTGCGGAACATTCTCCATCAGGGCGGCCTCACCTTCACGATGGCAGAGCGTATGCCCGAACTCGCGCGATTGGCCGGGAATCACCAGACAATCGAAGGCCCGGCACAGCTCCTGCATCCCGTAGCAGATCCCGAGAATCGGAATGCCGAGTTCGAAGATCCGCGGATCGGGATGCGGCGCTCCGTCGGCGTACACGCTGGCCGGCCCGCCGGAAAGAATGAGACCCTTGGGACGCAGCTCCTGAATGCGGTCGGCTGACAGGTCGTGGCGAACCAACTGACAGAAGACCTGCTGGTCGCGGACCCGGCGAGCGATCAGTTGGGCGGTCTGGCCGCCAAAGTCGAGGACGAGAATTCTCTCCTGGAGGTCGCCTGCGGGGAGTTTTTCGTCGTGTGGAAGCTCGAAAGATGAAGGCACGTGTTGTCCGGTAGTGAATGCGGTGAGCGCCAAACTGCAGACTCTATCTTGAAGAACTCCGGATATTCAAACTCGCGTAGAGAAAAGTCGGTCGCGGCCTGTCTCCTTATCACCAGAACTCGGATTCGCGCACACCGCAGCTTGACTTGCCGGCAAGCGGTGGGTAGAGTCGGCTCGCTTGTGGGAAATTGACCCATAAGCACCAATTTTGGATTGATTTGTGGGTTTTTCACCCAATCCAGCGATATGGCGGATTGGGTTCTACGCATGTCTCCCGGATCTTCGGACTTTCTCAGCGGCGAGTTAAAGCGGTCGCTGGATGATAGATTCCGGTTGACCCTGCCGACGGAGTTCGCAGACGCAATTTCGGACGAAGGCGGCGACACCATTATCGCCAAGGAACAGTTCGGCTGCCTCAGCCTGTGGCGGGCGGCCGAGTGGCAGAAACGGATCGACGAAGGCGTCGCCCTGATTCGACAGAAAATTGACGCAGGACGCATGGAGCAACGATGGAAGGATGTCCAACGGCTCGGTCGTCTTCTCTCGACCCGTTTTCGCACGGTGCGTCTGGCGAACCGCTCGCGACTCGTGATCCCAGAAGGGTTTCGCGAGTTTCTGGGCGTCGAGAAGGGGGGCGACGTGATGGTGATTGGAGCCGTGATTTGCGTCGAGATCTGGAACCCCGTCGCTTGGCTCGATCACCTCAAGGAAGACATGCCCCGCTTTGGCCCGTTGTTTGAGCAACTCGCGGACTAGGAAATCATCGATCCAAGGAGGAACGCGCTCGAAAGCACGCCTGGAAGTCTGTGGAAGAAGCGACCTCTCACTCAACATTCACCGTCGAGCCTCACTCCTCGGCGTACACGGATGGGTTGTAGGCAAGGATGCCACTTCTTCTCCAGGCCCCGGGCGTGTCGTTTCTTGGGCTCGGACTGGAGTCCAGGCTTTAGCCTGTTGCAGCAGCCTGAAGCCTGGACTCCCTTCGTCGTTCACTCACCCTCGCGGATTCAGTCCACACGCACTCCGCACGCGATCCAGCACTTCGGCCCCTTTCGCGCGGGCTTTCGCGGCACCGGCTTTCAGCACGTCGGTCACGCCATCGGGGTCGGCTTCCCACTACGCGCGGCGCTGAAACGCCGTATCGAAGAACTCGATCGACTTCTGATAGAGGGCCTCCTTCGCCTCGCCGTAGCCCATGCCGCCGGCGCGGTAACGCGCGGCAAGGGCGGCCTGTTCTTCCGACGTTGAGAAGAGCTTGTAGAGCGTGAAAACCGAACAGGTGTCAGGATTCTTCGGCTCCTCGACCGGCGTCGAGTCGGTCTTGATCTGCATAATCCGCTTGCGAATCTTCTTGGGCGTTTCGAACACCTGGATGGTGTTGTCATAGCTCTTCGACATCTTCTCGCCGTCGATCCCCGGCACCTTGGCCATCGTCTCGACGATGTAGGCGTCGGGAATGACGAGGGCTTCGCAATTGTAGGTCGTGTTGAACCGCTGGGCGATGTCGCGGGTCACTTCGATGTGCTGCTTCTGGTCGGCCCCCACGGGGACGAGATGACTGTCGTAGAGCAGAATGTCGGCCGCCATCAGCACCGGGTACGTGAACAGGCCCGCATCGGCCGTCAGCCCTTTGTCTTTCTTGTCCTTGTAGGCATGACACTTCTCCAGCAGGCTCATCTGCGTAACAGTCATCAACAGCCATGTCAGTTCGCAGACTTCGGGGATATCCGACTGCAGAAACAGCGTCGCCTGATTGGGATCGAGCCCCAGCGACAAGAGATCGATCGCCGCGTCCCGCGAGTAGCCGCGCAGTTCATCGGGATCGCGCACGGTCGTGAGCGCATGCAGGTCGGCAATGAAGTAGAACGCCTGCTCGTGCGTCTGCAGTTCGATGTACTGACGAATCGCCCCGAAGTAGTTCCCCCAGTGGAAACGTCCCGTGGGCTGGATTCCGGAGAGGACACGCATATGAGAGTGGGAAGAAGGGACTTAGGGATCAGGAAGTTCGTTTAACGGCAAGCCGCAGGCGACCCAGTCTCTCGCCTGCCTCACTCATTTCCAAACGTATGCACCGTCCGTTGCCGATACGTTTCGCCCGGCCTCAACACCGTCGAGGGAAACGCCGGTTGATTCGGTGAGTCGGGGTAATGCTGGCATTCGAGACAGAAGGCGTGATGTTTGCCGAAACCCGCGCAACTTGCGGAGCCGTCGAAATGATTGGCCGTGTAAAGCTGCACGCCCGGCTCGGTCGTGGCGACTTCCATCTTGCGGCCTGTGCGCGGGTCGCGAATCTTCGCTGCCGGCCGCAACTGTTTGCCGTCCCAGCCGTCGATGACGTAGCAGTTGTCGTAACCGTTGCCCGTTTGCTCGATCCGGCTGCCGATGGTTTGCGTCGTCAGAAAGTCGAATGCCGACCCGGCGACTGGCAGAATGCGGCCCGTCGGGAGCGTTGTCTCATCGTTCTCCAGATAACGTGATGCGAACAGTTGCAGTTCGTGATCGAGTACCGCGCCCCCTTCCTCGCCGCCGAGATTCCAGTAGGCATGATTCGTGAGATTGATGATCGTCGGTTTGTCGGTGCGGGCCTCGTTGGCCATCGTCAGCTTGTTCGAAGTGTGCACGATGTAGGTCACCGTCACGTCGAGCCTGCCGGGATAGCTTTCCTCGCCATCAGCCGCCGAGTAATGCAAATCGAGCGCCAGGCCGCCGTCC
>JANNSB010000608.1:0-1957 GCA_031402175.1 Planctomycetaceae bacterium | reverse complement strand
GTGCGGCGAGCAGCGACAGGAGCGTCGCGCGACAAACACGGCGTGCGGGCATGGCGTTCTCCAGGATGCGGGTGTGGGGCGACATCACTTCTTCTTCGGGGCCTTCTGGTTCGCGTCCATCTCTTCCGGCGTGGGCGTCTTCGACGGGACGCCTTCGGCGGGGACGTCCACCTTCGCCAGCCAGACGATGGCGTTGAGGATCAGTTTGCGGAAGTCGTCGTTGGCCCAGTTGGCGTGGAAGTGGCCGCCCGTGAAGCCGAAGCCGCGACCGGTTCCATCGGGGCGCTCGAACGCCCAGCCGACATGCTGCGGTTCCATGCGCTGCAGCACCGCTTCGCGCACATGCGGATTGCCGCTGTGCGGGCCATCTTCGCGATCGAGCGTTTCTCGCGGCGGCAGATCGGTAAGGATCGGCGTCACCCCTTCCATATTCTCGGGAAATCGCATGTGGTAGTACCACTCATCATTGATCGTGAACGGCTCGACGCCGTTGGTAATCGGATGCTCGGGCAGCTCGTCGAAGCTGGCGTTCCAGTGCGGGTTCACCGACCAGTGCGGCTCGAAGTAGCCGCCGATCCACTTGAGGAAGTGCTCTCCGCTCGGCCCCGCGGGCACTTCGACTCCATAGTGAATGCACACCAGCCCGACATGCTGGTTCTCGACGAACCAGTCGAAGTCGTCCAGGCGATCATTGAGGTAGTGCCCGCCGCCGCCGTCGCAGTACGACACGACGCAATCGGCGTTGTCGAGGGCCGTCGGATCCTTGGGCCAGCCGTTGTTGTAGACGGCAGTCGTCACCGGCAGCCCGTGTTCACGGGCGGCTTCATTAAGGTGAGCGGCCAGCAGCAGGCAGCCGGCGTTGTGTTCGTGCTCGTAATAACCATGACTGGCGGATCCTGCGATGAACACGATCTTGGCCCGTCCATCTTCGAACGGAAACCGCTTGAGCCGAATGTTGCGGAACTCGATTTTCATCGGCGGTCCGGCGTGCAGTTGCAGAGCCAGCAGGCCGGAAAGATCGAGACCTTCGGGTTGGTCATCGGTGACCTCCACAGTCAGGTGCCCGTTGATCGACAACTTGATCACATTGCCGCGAGCCGAGATGGTGTAGTCGTTCCAATCATCAATGTTCACATGGCTAAAGAGTTCGGCGGCGTCATCCACTTGCTGGACTGCGAGTCCGCCATTCTGGTTGACTCTTACCAGTTGTCCGCGCGTGCCAAGCACACCCCGCTGAGCTTCGTCGTACAGGCATCCGATCCAGTTGCCGGCGCGGTCGATGTCGGCCTGATATCCGATCACGTGACCGTCCTCGCGCTGCACGCCGCGAAACTGAATTCCGCTATTGGCTTCGTCGCTGCCCGAGATGCGAAACTGCAGGCGGAGTTCGAAGTCGTCGACCTGTCCATGGTCCCACACGAGAAACGTGTTGTGGCCGAGTTGATGTTCTTCGGTCGACTCGCCGACGATGGCGCTGTCCTCGACCCGCCAGTAACTCTCGTCATCCCCGTGCGGCCGCCAGCCTTCGAGAGACTGGCCATCGAAGATGGGTTTGAAGCCTTCCTCGTCATCGGCCAAGAGCGACGCCGGAGTCGCCGAGAGGGTGAAGATCAACGCCGCAAGAATTGATGGGAACGAGCGCGCTCGCATGCCTCGGTTACTCCTGAAATGCCGTGTGATACGCATCAACTGTCGCCAGTGTGATGCAGGGAATGAGACAGGGCAAGTGTGCGCCAGACTTGCATGTTGGAGTGTGTGTGCTGCTCGATAGTTGGTGGGAAATATGGGAGGATGTGGTTGCGGTCGTTTCATCAAGGGAATCCGATGACCTTTGCCAAGGAGGGCTGTGATGTTGGAGATCGTGCTCACACCTGAACAGGAGGCGGAAGCGGAGCGGATTGCGGACATCTTGAAGGCCAAGGCGACGGCCGAGATCAATGACATCGCGCGGCTGTTG
>JANNSB010000607.1:0-7327 GCA_031402175.1 Planctomycetaceae bacterium | reverse complement strand
TGTCTGCCTGATCGCGGTATACCCGGTCAGCCAGACCCCGCACCACTTGCGTCGTGAGATTACGCTGAGCGACGAACGAACCTGTTACTTCAGATTAGAGTCGTCATGGATCGTGATGTGTTTTTCTGTACGTCCGTCCAGTATCAGACGCCGACTGACGACACCGGCACGTGTTTCTTCGCGGTAGTCTGGTATGTCGCGCGTGTAGACGGTACGCAACTGTCGCACAGACTCAAACGTGAAGCGGTACCGGGGGCTCTGCCCCGGCGCGGCCGCGTCGCGATACTCCAGTAGCCCCGCACGCTTGAGCCGAAGCACGGTGTAGGTGCTGACTCCCAAAGCCTTGGCGGCCTGAGCGGTAGTCAGCTCAGCCGGTAACGATTCCCGTTCCTGCCGTCTGACATCCGGCCCCAGTTGCGCACAATCGAGCGTCCCCGTTGCCGAAAGGCACAAGGGGACGCATTCTGGTACCTTCTGGTATATCGGCAAAGAGCTTTGCCGCGAGAACTGTCGTCAGATTGCCGCAGTACAGCGGCAATGATGGCTGCCGCCGTGGGACTATTAAAGACCTGGCTGCATCTTGGACCTTTCAGCATGCGAAATGGCTGGGAAGAAAAAAACTACCGAAGGACACAGGCAACCACGAGCAGTTCCCAAACGCGCTGAGACTCCGTCGAAGCCGCGTACAATCGACGAGATCCTCAGAGATGCTTGGACAGTCGCCGACGATCTATTTCTACACAGGAGTAATCGTTGTTCAGCAGTCGAGCTTTTGAATGAGCTGGCGTCGATTGTTCCCCAACCGGAAGCGGTGATCAGGATTCTCCAAGAGGGGCAATAAGGTATCCCTGAGAGAGAGCGATCCAGATTCGTGACAGATCTTCGTGGGGTGATACTTGAGCATAGGCCCGACCGGTACCCGACGCTGATCGATCGATGGCAGGCGATCATCGCCGAGGCCGATCCTACCGAGGATCCAATGGTAAGACTGCTGGGTCTGCTGCGCAAAGTGCGTCAAGATCCTGAAACCCGCGAGGAAGGGATCCCAACTTCGTTGATACGTGATGCGTCTGGTATTTCTCAGCACCTTAATGACCTAGTGATTTTGGCCGATGCGCACGATTGGATAGAAATTGGAACCCCGAGGATTCCTGAATTGGATTTGAGTGGCGATCGCTGGGTCGATTACGACCATGCACGAGTTCAAGTTAAACTTGAGGACTTCGATGTCACGACACAACCCCTGATCGAAAGGGATCGCCCTCTCCTCTTGCAACCGCGAGTACTGCTGACCCGAAACGGTGAAGATGAACTCAGTCGGCGGATACTTGCCTCTCCGAAGATACCGGCATCGAATGCCCGAGCTAGCGTCGCCGGGAGTTCGTCGTGGGCTGGTCACGAGCAGAAGTGGTCAGACGCAATCGCCGCGGCAGAATCCCAGCCCGACCCTCGCGGCCGTTTATTGCTGACATTGTGGTATGTGGCCCGCGACGGAATACCAAGAGCCAGACTTCCACTCGAACCGGCCATGATGCCGGCACTCGACGAAGCCCGTCGGATAAAACTGATCTGTTACGGGACGGCAACTGGTGATGAACCCGATTCTCCCATCAACTGGGAATCCGAAGCCTCCGAACCTGCATCCGGAGTAACTCCAGCGCTGCCCAACATCTGGGTTCGCCTCACACGCAAGGGGTATCAGGAAGCATTCGCATTTGACGTACGCACGCCGGAGGTAAAGGCGCTCGAAGGACTCGTGCGGTTGTACAACCGGGACCAGCCGGCCTTCATCCTGGACATCTGGAAGCCGCTGGCTGTTAAAGAACCAGGTTTTCGGGTGCTGAAAGTCCTCTGCGCGAAGGATGGAACTCCGCTGACGCTTGAGGAACTCGAGCGGAAAAGCACAGCAGCCGCTCGCAGTGTCCTGGAACGTCTGATTGAAGACACCGACTGGGCCAGGGTAATACAGATGTCGGGAAAAACCCAACTGGGTTATCGCCTCGTTCTGCCCGCTGAGACTCGGCGTTGATCGATTCCGCCGACCTCCTGAGGGTCGTGCCT
This sequence comes from Planctomycetaceae bacterium, assembly GCA_031402175.1. Classification (GTDB taxonomy): domain Bacteria; phylum Planctomycetota; class Planctomycetia; order Planctomycetales; family Planctomycetaceae; genus JANNSB01. The sequence goes on along the minus strand of JANNSB010000607.1, from coordinate 5,266 downwards.
GCGGTCGTTAATCTTGAGATGTGCGCGCAGGTGTGCGCGCACACCTGAGACCGCCTAAACTCCATAAGTGACTGCCATTACTGTGTTTACAACAACACGGTGTCGATTAAGCTACGGCGAAGTGGTCCAAACGTAGGACCAAGGTTTCAGTGCAAAAAGAAAGAGAAGGAACGCTGCAATGAAGGATGAGAAACCGCTGAGCCCTGCGAGTCCCGACGACGGGCATGTGGCAGGAAGATTGCTTTCCCTTGGTGATGTCGCGACTCGACTTCGAGTCTCGACACGCCATGTACGTCGACTCGCAGATGCTGGTCGCATACCGGCCCCGATTCACATCGGCCGACTGCTGCGGTGGCGAAGCGAACAACTGTCAACTTGGATCGATGCCGGATGTCCCGTAATTCGCAACCAGAAAGGACGCACTCATGTTTAATGACAACGCCGACTCGAGCAGCAGACCCCCCGTCGAAGGTTCTGAGTACCAGACGCCAGCGCAACGTGCGCTGGCGGCCGCGCGGAAATACTGTGCGGAGACCGGAACTCCTCCGCCGGAAATACCGAAGATCCCCGACGCAGCGCCCTGGCCAACTCCGGCGACTGAGCCTGCGCCAACCGAGCCAACAACGGGTTCTGCACGGCAACCTGAGCGGGACACGGGTCGCAAGTCTCTCGTAGATGTCCTCAAGGGAAAAGGCGAAGTGTGGCAACTCGCGCGCATATTTGATGCAACCGATGCGGCACGGGATTTCCAGCCCATGCCGAGTGGAGACTATGTTTGTCACGTGAAGAGCGGCGAGCTCTTCGAGTCTCGCGTGAATCAAACGCCCGGCTACAAGCTCACCTTCGAAGTCATCGAAGGCGAGCACTCTGGTCGGCGTCTGTGGAATGACCTCTGGCTCACTGACGCGGCCATGTCGATGACAAAACGCGATCTTGCGAAACTGGGAGTGTCATCGCTCAATCAACTGGAGCAACCACTGCCGCGCGGCATACGTTGTCGCGTGTCGGTTGTGCTCCGGTCTAACGACAACGGCGCGACCTTCAATCGGGTCAAGACGTTCGACGTCGAAGGCTTCGATGAGCCGGAGCAGGACGCGTTTGCACCGGTCGACGGCGGTGGCAACCCTGTCAAAGGTGGCCAGTTGGTAGGTGCCCGACGATGATTCGATTCCCATACGGGTTTCGCATGGTCGGTGATTGCAGGAAAAAGCGTCGGCTCACCAGTTGGGCCGGCGCCTTCCTGGCACACTGTGCATGCGACACCAAAGCCGAAGTGGCTAAAGAATCTTACCTTTCCGCCTTCACGTTCGGCGAAGAATTCCGCTGTTTGCTTGAGGAAACTGGCTCCACCAGAGGCTACGCCGGTGCATGCTCGTCGCCCTGGCTCTGGTTCGACATTGATCGCGAACAAGACTTGCAGTGCGCTCTCGACGACACTCGCGTCCTGGCGAACGTGCTTGTCGAGCGCTATGCGATCGAAGGCAACGCGCTGCTGGTGTTCTACTCGGGGTCGAAGGGATTTCACCTGGGATTGTCGACGGCGCTCTGGTCTCCCCATGAATCTGATGCATTTCACCAAGTGTGCAGGCGTATGGCGGAACGGCTGGCCGAGCTGGCAGGCGTGAACATCGATTCCGGAGTCTATGATCGCGTACGTGCCTTTCGGGCGCCGAATTCTCGGCATCCGAAAACAGGACTCCACAAGCGCCGGTTGACTTTCGACGAGCTGCGGAACTTGGACCTCGAAGAGATACTCCGACTCGCTGAATCGCCGATGGCATTCGACATTCCTGAGCCGCCGGAGCTGTCCAACGTGGCAATCGCAGACTGGCAGGCAGCGGCCAACGCCATCGCGGAGCAAACTGCCGCTCGCGATCATCGTCGTCACGAACCCGGAAACCAGCCGCGTCTGAACCGCAGCACCATGGACTTCATTCACCATGGAGCGACGCCAGGGGACAGGCATCGGTTGTTGTACTCCGCGGCCGCGAACCTGGGGGAGTTTGGTTGTCCGCCGGAACTGGCGTATGCGTTGTTAACGGAGGCGGCACTCGATTCGGGTTTGCCGCCAACCGAAGTCAAGCGGCAGATTGATTGTGGACTCAATTCAGGGAGGACTGGTACATGAATCCGACAAACTTCATCAGCGCGGCCGATGCATTCCACGACTGGCGGGAAGAACTTCTGACGGGTTCGGCTCCGATCCTGTATCCGATCGGCGAGGGGGAACTGTCGCGGATTGAAATCGGTCCCGGGCGGGTCATGCTGATCGGCGGCGCACCAGGCGCCGGAAAGACGGCATTTACAATGCAGGCCGTGGTCGATGCACTGCGGGTGACGCCGGACGTCAAAGCGCTGGTCTGCAACGTCGAGATGACGCCGGCAGTCCTGCTCGATCGGCAACTCTCGCGGTTGTCGGGGATCGACCTGGGAACAATCCGGCATCGCCAATTCGGTGAGGAACACGCGGAACGACTGCGGCTAGGGTTGGATACGCTGGACGACATCTCGGAGCGCCTCGCCTTTGCTCGGCCGCCATTCAACCTCGACAACGTCGCCGGCTCGGTGGATGCATTCAAGGCGGGGCTGATTGTCCTGGACTACATTCAGCGCATTCCACCGCCGGGAGCACACGGGGACAAGCGCGGGGCTGTCGATGCCTCGATGAGCTTCTTGCGGCAGTTTGCTGATGCAGGCATGGCGGTTGTCGTAGTTGCCGCCGTTTCCAGGCAGAAGGACAGCAGGGGGCGGTCGAGTTACGACGGGGCTGCTTTGTCATTGGCGTCATTCCGCGAGTCGAGCGAACTGGAGTTCGGCGCCGACGATGCGTTTATTCTCGTCCCCGATGGGAATTACAACGTGACGCTGCGCTACCTGAAGGCGCGACACTCCGATCCCGTCGACATTCCGCTGCGCTTCGAGCGGCGGCTGCAACGGTTCACGGCGTTCAATACGGCGACAACCAGCAGGTCATCGACTGTAAACGAGGGCAAGGTTTCGGAAACCTTGGCGGCTCTCTGGGACCGAACTGACGCGGCAGATAGTGAGACGGACGGGGGTGCAGCATGATCGCTCGCAGTGAAAGTCCACGGATACTGCAGGGTTGTAACGTACTCCCTCCGATGGATGGGCAATCCGCCCCGGCGCAAACGCCCCCCACGCAGTCGTCTCCGCGAAATGGTTCGAGATCAAAGCGGCCGGCCGGCGGACGCTTTGAATTGTTGAATTCATTCATCGATTTCACCGCAGGGAAGCTACTCCGCAGCGACATACTGGTGTGGCTCATTCTGTACCGGGATTGTCACGTGGGAGTAGCCAGGACATCACAGGCCGACATTGCCCGACGTGCAAGGATTGGCACACGAACGGTGCGGAATGCAATCAACCGCCTACGCAATCACGGGCTGCTCGAAGTCGTCCACCAGGGCGGACTGAACCGCGGCACGTCCACCTACCGGCCTCGCGGACTGGCAGTGGAACATCAATCTCAGGAAACGTCACCAATCAACAACTGAAAAGGATAGATCAAATGGGATCAGAATTCCGAAAACAGACCACTCGGCCGCTGCCGGAGAATTCGCAGATCGAGACTGTCAGAGGAGGACGTCGAGTCGCCACCTGTCGCCACCGCCCGGGCCGGAGCTGCTCCGCCACCATTGCGACAGGGCTGGATGGAACCGACCGCATCAGCGCGACGTCGGCCACCTACATGAAGTTCCGTGATACTGAGGTTCGCACCCGCGAGGAGACGACTGACTACCAATGACCACCTCATCAAAATCACCTCGCGATTCCCAGCTGATCAGTCATGCGGCCGCATCAAACGTGGCTGGCGTGTCGCTGGCGACCTGGCACCGCTTGGTCGCCGCCGGAAAAACTCCATTACCCATCAAGTTGTCCCGTGGCCTCGTTCGATTCCGCCGCACTGACATGGAAAAGTGGATCGCACTGGGCTGCCCGGCTCGCGACGAGTGGCTGCGAATGTCTGAGGAGGGCCGCCGATGAGCACCTTCGTGCTCACAACAACGGAGGCGGGGAGCACGAGGGCACTCATAATTCTGGTTGATGCGACCTGGTTCGTATCAACCGTCGACAAACGTCTCCACCTGCCACTACCAGAACAACCATCTTCATCTAAACCACAGGACAACATGGCTACGCTTTTTCGTCGCACATTTACGCACTACGTCGATTCACACGGCAGGCGTGTTGCAAAGGACGCATTCGGGGCTCGGAAACGGTCTCGGCGATCGAAGCAATGGTACGGTCGTTTCCGCGACTCGGACGGCATTGTCCGGCAACTCAAGCTTTCGCCGAACAAGGAGGCGGCACGACAGCTGCTCAATGAACTTGTTCGGAAGGCCGAACTGGGCAAGGCCGGCATGGTTGATCATTACGAAGAGCACCATCGAGCACCGTTGACAACACACATCGACGCGTTTCAACAACATCTCGTTTCCAAGGGTGGTACAAAAACCCACGCGAAGCATTCAACTTCCAGGGTACGAGCGATTTGTGACGCTTGCGGCTTTCTGCGAATCTTCGACATCCAGGCCTCACAAGTGGCAGACTGGCTGAAAGGGGAACTGGATGCCAAGCGTATGGCAGTTCGCACACGTAACGGCTACTTGATCGCCTTCAAGACGTTCTGCAGCTGGCTCGTCAAAGATCGTCGAACTGGAAGCAACCCAGTAGCACACCTCTCACGCCAGAATCAGGAGGTTGACCGCCGTGTGCGGCGCCGAGCTGCGACGCCCGATGAACTCAGCAAGATACTCGCGGCTGCCAGTCAAGGGCCATCATTTCGCGGCATATGCGGCCGTGATCGAGCCATGCTCTACACAGTTGCCACGTCGACGGGGTTCCGAGCCGCCGAAATCGCCAGCCTCACTGTCTCAAGCCTTCAGTTGGACCAAGAATGCCCCTCGATTTCCGTGACAGCCGCATACAGCAAGCGTCGCCGGAATGACGTGCAGCCCATTCGTGCCGACCTCGCCGCCGCGCTGCGCGACTGGCTCGCGGAACGCACCGAGAGTGAAACTCACCGAAGAGTGAAACCGGGCGAGTCACAGCCATCAGAGAGGAGGCTTTGGCCCGGGACATGGTATCAGCGAGCCGCAGAGATGCTGCGGCGCGATTTAGGAGATGCAGATGTCGATTTTGAAGATGCTGCTCGACGTCGTCTGGACTTCCACGCCCTCCGGCACACATTCATCAGCAACCTGTCAAAGGCCGAGGTGCACCCGCGCAAGGCACAGCAACTCGC
>JANNSB010000606.1:0-3561 GCA_031402175.1 Planctomycetaceae bacterium | reverse complement strand
TTTCGGGAGTACAAGTAGCCACGATTTGCGCGCTTCATGCGCGAAGCGCCGCTGTTGGCTTGCGCCCTGTCTGCTGACTCCGGCCTCGGGAAGGCCGGGCCACGACTGTCGCCTCCCGCCAAAACTCAAGCCCCAAGCCTCGCCCTTTCCCGCGCAACCGCGACCGTAAGGGTGGAGAGGTATCCAATGACGATGACGAATCGACCGCACCCGATGTTCCGGATCCTTTCGCATGTCCCCCGCAGCAGGGCACAAGCGAGATTTGTACTCCCCCCAGTGGAGGGAGCAGGAGACTGCCATGCCGTCGACGGACGAGTTGCGCCTGCGGGACGGCCGAGCCGACGCGTGCGGGACGGTCGAGTTGCGTGTGCGAAGAGAGGGTCGTCCGCCGCCTTCGTCCTTCTTCTTCTTCTTATCCGCCGTGCGATGCACGCAACGAATTGCGACGCAACAGGAACGGAGAATCCGCGCAACTTGTGGCGCGATTTCTTGCGGCCGGGAGACGCTCACGCTCACAGGGCATTCCGATGCGGTCTACAGCGTGGCGTTCAGCCCGGACGGCTCGCGGATCGTCAGCGGGAGTTACGACGGCACGCTCAATGTGTGGAATACCGACCTGGGCCGGTAGAAATGGAAAAATCGTGTGCAGGTGGTCTTGAAGCGATTCGTCTCCGCGCTCATGCTCGACGACATCGTGCTTGGCGGAGGAAACGCCAAGCAGCTGAAAGCACTGCCGGAAGGCTGCCGGCAGGGAGACAAGGCCCACGCGATCCGTGGTGGATTTCTACTTTGGGAAAAGGAAAGTCAATGAATGAGATGCCCCCGCTTACCAGTCGCCCGGCGTGGAAGACGCTGGAGACACACGCCCGCACCATGCGTGACCTTCATCTCCGGACGCTCTTCGCCGACGACCCGGCGCGCGGCGAACGCCTGACCGCCGAGGGAGCCGGCCTGTTTCTGGACTACTCGAAGAACCGCGTCAGTGACGAGACGCTGGGCCACCTCGTGCGGCTGGCGGAGGAGTCGGGGCTGAGAGCCCGGATCGACGCCATGTTCCGAGGGGACAAGATCAACATCACCGAGAACCGGGCCGTCCTGCACGTCGCCCTCCGTGCGCCGCGGGACGCCTCGATCGTCGTGGACGGCAAGAACGTCGTCCCCGAGGTGCACACGGTCCTGGACAAGATGGCTACCTTCGCCAACCGCGTCCGCGGCGGCGACTGGAAAGGCCATACCGGCAAACGCATCAGGCACGTGATCAACATTGGCATCGGTGGTTCGGACCTTGGTCCGGTGATGGCTTACGAGGCGCTGCGCCATTACAGCGAGCGCTCGCTGGATTTCCGATTCGTCTCGAACGTCGACGGGATCGACCTCGTCGAAGCGACGCGCGACCTGGACCCGGCCGAGACGCTCTTCATCGTGTCGTCGAAGACGTTCACGACCCTGGAGACGATGACCAATGCGGAAAGCGCCCGCGACTGGCTGCTGGCGGGCCTCGGCGGCGACGTCAAGGCGGTGACGAAGCACTTCGTGGCGGTCTCGACGAACGCCGAGAAAGTGTCCGCCTTCGGCATCGACACGGCCAACATGTTCGGATTCTGGGACTGGGTCGGTGGCCGGTACTCGATGGACTCCGCGATCGGCCTTTCGACAATGATTGCCGTCGGCCCCGACAACTTTCGAGCAATGCTGGATGGCTTTCACCAGATGGACGAGCACTTCCGCACCGCGCCGTTCGAGAAAAATCTGCCGGTGCTGCTGGGCCTGCTGACGGTCTGGTACACCGATTTCTTTGGCGCTCATACGGTGGCGGTGCTGCCATATGAGAACTACCTGAAGCGATTCCCGGCCTACCTTCAGCAGTTGATCATGGAGAGCAACGGCAAGAGCGTCACGCTCGCGGGCGGCCGTGTCACGTACGACACAAGCCCGATCTACTGGGGCGAACCCGGCACCAACGGCCAGCACTCCTTCTACCAGTTGATTCACCAGGGCACGCGGCTGATTCCGTGTGACTTCATCGCCTTTGCGCACGCGCTCACGCCGCTGGGTCGGCATCACGACATCCTGCTGGCGAATGTCTTCGCCCAAGCCGAGGCGCTGGCCTTTGGCAAGACGCCCGAGCAGGTGCAAGCCGAAGGCACCTCGGACGCGCTGGTGCCCCACAGGGTCTTTGAAGGCAACCGTCCGTCCAACACAATCCTCGCAGACCGGCTCACGCCCGAAACGCTGGGCAAATTGGTCGCTCTGTACGAACACAGCGTTTTCACCCAGGGCACCATCTGGAGCATCAACTGCTTTGACCAGTGGGGCGTGGAACTGGGCAAGGCGCTGGCGCAGGCAATTCTTCCCGAAATCGAAAGCCCGGCGACTCCACAGCTCAAGCACGACAGTTCGACGAACAACCTGATCCGGCGCTACCGCAAGATGCGAGCGGGCGAGTAATGTTCATCGCCGTGCGATCCGGGCTGGACAATCACGGGCCAATTGGTGTCAGTTCGGCGCGATCAACAATCAAGGTCGCTGTTACACGGCTCCGCATTCGACCTGCTGCAGCGCCATCTCCTTGCGGATGACTTCGCGGTAGTAGGCGAGGCGGCGGGCGCCGTCGTCAAGAGTGCCACCGAACGAACGCTGCTCGTCCAGATAAATCAGCGGCACCGGGTACTCGAGGATTCGCATCCCGTGCCGCACGGCCTGCACCCACAACTGCAACGGCATCGCGTAGCCGAGTTCGGTTATCTCGAACTTCTTGAGAGATTCGACCCGATATGCCTTGAAGCCGCAAAACGCATCGGTGAGCTTGAGGCCGAAGCAGGCATTCATCTGAGCCGTGATGACTTCGTTGATCCGCCGGCGTTCTTCGGGCGCGGCCGAGTCGCTGGGATTGCTCAGAAGGTATCGGCTGCCTGAGACGATATCCCACGGTTCTTCGTTCTCGGGAAAGACAGTTGCGGCGAGCTGCGGAATGAGTTGCGGCTCGTGTTGTCCGTCGCAGTCAATTGTCACGAGCACATCGTAACCGTTCGCGGTCGCAAAGTTGAACGCGGTCTGCAGTGCCGCCCCGTAACCAGCGTTCTCGAAGTGTCGGACGACTTCGATCCCAGATATTTTGGCCAGTAGTTGCGGCGTGCGGTCGCTGGACCCGTCGTCGACGACGAGAATACTGTCTGCGTGCTGCCGAACCTGCTCGAGAACGTCAACGAGGTGGCGTTCTTCGTTGTAGATCGGCAATGCGGTGAGGATACGCATGCAATGGCTCCGATTGGCTGCGGATTCAAAATCTTGTCTTGATGATTCTGCGGTCAGATTCTACGTGTGTCCGGTGGGGATGCCAACCAGCGAATCTTGTTAATGCAGTGAGACGATGAATTTCTTCGTGGCGAGCGAATATGCGGCTTGCGTAGACGGTGGGAATCAGGGGTCATTTGCTGGCAACGAGAAGGCAGTCATCCGTTTGCGGCCGCCAATCCCACGCGCAGGTCCATGACGTTTGTTCCCGTGAGGCCGGTCGTCAACAGACCGTTCGTGGCTTTGAGGAACGGAAACGAATCGTGA
>JANNSB010000605.1:0-1882 GCA_031402175.1 Planctomycetaceae bacterium | reverse complement strand
CGTCGTGCAGCGATTGCCAGCCTGCGGCGACGTGCGAGCGGGGCACTTGGCGAAATGCAGCCCTCACCCCCGGCCCCACACCCGCGGGGAGAGGGGAGCAAACGACAGCGTTAATAGAACGTCGATGCCGTCGCCAGCGGGGCGAGCGATTCGCGTTGCTTCTGGGCTTCGACATAGAGATCTCGCTGCCGGCGAATCTCCTCCAGACCCTCGGTGTACTCGTCGCTGTGATGCAGACTCAGCGCCTGCATGGCGAGATCCTCGGCTGTGGCGAAATCCCGATCACGGGCGGCGAGCCACGCGAGATTGAAGAGGGCGGCGTCGTTGTCGGGATTGACGGCGAGCGACTCGTTCCAGGCGGCTTCGGCTTCGTCCCATTCGCCGCGTTTGGCGGCACTCACTCCGCGGCGCACGCTACGCGCGCCAGAACGCCACCACGAACTTGTGGCAAGTCGCACCTGGACATCGACTTCATGCGGCGCGAGAGCCGACACGATTTCGCTGGTGCATTCGTTGAGCAGGTTGTCCAGCACTTCACCTTGTGAGGGCAGGGTGCCGTTGTTGTTGATGAGTCGACCTTCGAAGTTCCGCGACACACGATCTGTCGCGACCACTTCTCCCGTCACCGGGTCGACCAGCTTGTACGCAACGGTCACGGTGCCTTCCCGGACCAGTGTGTCCTCGGAAGAAAAATGCACACCCATCGCCGACGCCTGATACCGGCCGTTCCCCTCCACGCCCTGGCCGAAGCCGAAATGAGTCGATGTGAAGCGTTCGTCCTCGCAGCGATAGTCGATGACTTCGCCCATCAGCACGCCGTCCACGCCGGCTTCGCGCGCGGCTGCCAGGATGACATCGGAGTTCTGCACGTCGACCCCCTCGGGAGCGGTGAGTGACGCGGTTCGCACCGTGCCGAACTGGGAACTGTCCACGACGGTGTGGAAGTCGGCATTGAACAGTCTGGCAGACACAGCGGCAGCGACGGCCTCGCCATGTTCGCCGCCGAAGTCGATGATGGCCACGCGTGAGACTCCCGGCAGCGGAACTCGGGCCGGGGCCTGGGCCTGGTAGTGGCAACAATGCTGGCAACCCGAGAATGCAATGGTGCACATCAGCACCGCCAGCAATCGTCGATAAGAGGACGGCGACATCCAGTGCGGTGTTTGGGCAAGAGAGAGAAGACCCTTCGCCATTCGAGCTCGGGGGCGGGGTTCTACGGAATTCATCGACAGTCAGCAACATGACCCGCATTCCGAGGGCCATTGCCCGGAAGGATTGGCCGAAGGTCGATGCCACGGATTGTCGGGACCAGCGGAAACTGCCGGTTGGCGCTGCACCAAAGACAACAATTCGGGTGCATCCGTTCGTTGGTGGTATTTCAGATGCAGTGGAGTCTGAACATGATTTTTCTTCTCCCCGCAATCAACGTGTTTCACAACAAGGTGAACCAGCGGGGAGAAGTTGCCCGAAGGGCGGATGAGGGGGGCGCGTCGGACTTTCGCCCTCACCCCGTCCCTTTCCCACAGTACTACTTCACTCATTCACTCAAATCGATGCACACGGTGGGAGAGGGAGAGAAACCACCACCAATGAACGGTTGCACCCCAACAATCGGGTGTAGCCGTTCATTGGTGGTGGTCATGCGGGTAGGGTTAAGTTTTTCCAGAAGGTGTGCCATTGGCGGTTGAGTTGTTGGGCGCGGAGGGCGGTGATGGCGGTGGCGCCGTGGGAGGACCAGTGCTTGCCGGGGCCCTTCAAGCGAAGTCCGACGAGTTGCTTGGCGGTGGACTCGATCATGCCGGTGCCGATTTGCCAGCCTGAGGAGCGGTCTCGCGGATAGTCGGTGCGGTCGAGTCTCGGCTGAATGTAGTGGATCAGTTTT
>JANNSB010000604.1:0-16932 GCA_031402175.1 Planctomycetaceae bacterium | reverse complement strand
ATCGGCGATGGCACCGAGGGAGACGGCCCCGACGGCGAGCCGTCCACCTGCCGTCACGCCCGGCCTCACGGGGTCTGTGTGGATGCCGCCGGCCGGGTCTACATCGGCGACAGCAACAATCACAGGGTGCGGGTTTGGTCGGCGGAATAGTCGCCTTTCGCTCCGCGAAAGCAGCGGTGGAATGAGATTCGGCTCTCCTTCCATTACCGGTGCGAATTGAACGCCCAACACAGCTCCGCCGCAACTTTCGCGGAGCGAAAGGCGACTACATCTGCCAGTCGGCGTACAACTTTGACCGGAACTCGCGCCATTCCCCCTGGTGAGAGTTGTGGTTCTCTTTCTCGACGAGCCGGCAGATCCAGTCATCCATCTTGCGGAGGCGATCCGCCATGACCTTGGCGACGCAGGTCATGATGCGTTCGGCAATGGCGGGACGAGTCGCTTCCAATTCGACGAAGCTGGACTTCATCATGCGTGCCGTCTTGACGGGAGTGAGAGCCCGCACGGTCGCCGAATGGGGCTGCCCGGTGAGAAACGACATCTCGCCGAACACGGCTCCCGGCTCCAGGACCGCCAACTGGTTCGCTCGGGTGGTGCCGCGCACCACCTCGCAGCGTCCATCCAGCAGGATCCACAATCCGTGATAGCTCAGCCCCTCAGTCAGAACCTCGGCTCCCTGTGCGAAATCCTCGAACTGCAGCCGTTCCACGACGACTTCGAGTTCATCGGTCGAGAGGGATTGGAGCAACAGGCATTGCTCAAGCGGCGCGGAGGTGGGTTCAACGCTCATGACGGGTTCGATAGTGATGGATGCGACTTCAAACGTCGAATCATAAAGCGGAATTGCCAACCGAGTGAAGATCGCTTTCCCGACGATGGGAGGGCTCCCCTCCCGCGGAGCCGCACGAGGTAGCGACGTTCATTCTTGGTTCCGCCTCGGCGGGAGCCTCGCCCTCCCGGGAGGCTACGACAGCACTCCGTCGAATCGCTTGAATGCCTCGAGCGCGTAGTGTTCGGCCAATCCGAGTTCGTTGAAGATACGGGCCGTGTTCCGCGTGCGGTCTTCGGCACGGACCCAGAATTCCCGTTCATCGTGTCCGGGGAACAGGGCGGCGTCCTTTTGGCTCTCGTGTTTGAAGATCGCCTGCTTCTTGCGGAGCATTACTTCGGGACTGAGCGGCACCACGCGATCGATCTCGTGCGGCTCGTATTCCTGCCAGGCCCCGCGATAGAGCCAGACTTCGGGTTCGATGCCGTCGGGCTTCACCTCGCGCAGGGCTTCGGTCATCGCTTGAGCGCACATGCGATGCGTCCCATGCGGATCGGAAAGATCTCCCGCCACGTAGATTTGGGCTGGCTTCCACTTCCGCAAATGCGCGGTAATGATCGCGACATCTTCGGGGCCGATCGGCTTCTTTTCGACCTGACCCGTCTTATAGAACGGCAGATCCAGAAAGTGGCAGCACTCCTCCGACACGCCCGCAGTCTGTGCGGCGGCGATGGCTTCGGTGCGGCGGATCAGTCCCTTCATCGCCAGCACTTCGTCGATGTCGATGTCGCCGGAAGACTTGCGAGCGACCGATTGCCGAATCCGCTGCTCCAGCAAACAGCTCGCTGGCGTTTGCAGCCCGAAGAGTCCCATGAACTTCATCACGTAGTCGAGGTGACGCAAGGCATCGTGATCGAAGACCGCGATGTTGCCGCTGGTCATGTAGGCGATCTGCACGTCGTGGCCGCGCGAGGCGAGGTTGATCAGCGTGCCCCCCATCGAAATCACGTCGTCATCCGGATGCGGACTGAAGACAACGATCGTCTGCGGCGTCGGGCCTCCCGGCTCGGTGCAGATCGTCTGATTGAGATGATCGAAGACTCGCTGCCGAATGCCTTCCACGCCGCCGCTCTCGTGCACGAGATCAGGCAGATGCTGCTCCATGAAGTCCTTCGCTTCCAGTTTGAGCAACGGCTTCTTGGTCTGCCGGCAAAGCCAGATGACGGCTCGACGCTCCATCTCCAGGTTCCAGTCGACCCGCCGCGTGACCCACGGGGTCTTGACCGCGGTCAGGCAAGCGGCAGCGGCCTTGTCGAGGACGAATGTGGCGTTCTTGTGCGCCTGCAGGAAACTCGCCACGACCTGTTCACACTGCGGTTCCTCAAGCGTCCGGCGAATGATCTGCGACTTGTGCTCGCCCAGCGCGATGAGAATCAGTCGGCGCGCGTCGAGAATCGTGCCGACTCCCATCGTCACGGCACGATAAGGTACATGCTCTTCGCCGAAGAATCCGCTGGCGGCATCTCTGCGAGTGACCGGATCGAGCGCGACCATCCGCGTGCGGCAGTCGCGCTCGCTGCCCGGTTCATTGAAGCCGATGTGCCCGGTGCGTCCGATGCCGAGCAGTTGGATGTCGATCCCGCCAGCTTCGGCGATCAGTTGCTCGTATGTCTGGCAGAAGGTTTCGATCTCCTTCCGCTGGAGGTCGCCTTTCGGAATGTGGATATTGCCGTCCGGGATGTTGACGTGATCGAAAAGGTTCTCCCGCATCCAGCGGTGATAGCTGTGGATCGACTTGGAATCCATCGGCCAGTATTCATCCAGGTTGAACGTCACGACGCGCGCAAGGTCGAGACCTTCTTCCCGATGCAGCCGAATCAGTTCGCGGTAGACGCCGACGGGAGTCGAGCCTGTGGGCAGTCCGAGCACCGTCGCCTGGGCAGCCGCGTTTCTCTGGCGAATGAGGGCCGCCACTTCGCGCGCAACGTAGATGCCGACTTGTTCGGAAGTCGCAAACACCGCGGCTGGGATTCTGGTCCGCTCCAGGAATTCGGGTTCTCCGGTCTCCTGTTTCAAAGGCGTGACCGTTTGGGAAGCGATCATCGAGGGACTCATGCGGGGTTCAACTCAGTTGTCTGACGCGGGGTCTGCCTACGTTCAATTCTCTAGCGGGACGGCAATTTATCAACGATCAGGGCGGCCCCGGCGGGATGGGATTTTTGGATTATTTTGCCCAGACGGCACAGACCGCAAGCCGGCCGCAGTCCGCAGAGTCTTACCATCTTCGAAACAAGGGGGCGGTCAGGTGACGCAGACGGTGCGAATTGCCATTATCTGGCCAGCCGGAGTAAGCATTTCGTCGGGCATCAATCGTCCAACGAGAGCCTCCCGCGCATGCTTATCGACTTGTTCCCCAGGATGACACAATGAATTCTCCGACGCTCGATCCGGCCACCACGCGAATCCTCGCCATTCACGCTCATCCTGACGACATTGAATTTCAATGCGCCGGAACCCTCGCGCTCCTCAAACGCCGAGGTTGCGAGCTGGTGGTGGCCACGATGACGCCCGGCGACAAGGGGAGCGCTGAACTCGGGCGTGAGCAAATCTCCGAGGTCCGCAGGGAAGAAGCCCGGCAGGCCGCGAAGCTGCTGGATGCCGAGTGCATGTGCCTGGAGTTCCCTGATCTGGCGATCGACATCAATGATGAGAGCCATCGCCGCGTGACCGAGGCGATTCGTCGTGCACGGCCCAACATCGTGCTCACCGCGCCCCCAGTGGATTACATGACCGACCACGAAGTGACCAGCCGGCTGGTGCGCGATGCCTGCTTCGCCGCTTCGGTGCCGAACTATGCGACAGGCCAATGGGATCCTGCTCCAAGGCTGGCTCAGATTCCCTACCTGTACTACGTCGATCCGATCGAGGGAGTCGACTGGTTTGGCAATCCGGTGCCGTATGACTTCATCGTCGACATCAGTGACGTGTTCGAACTCAAGCTCCAGACGCTGGCCTGTCACGAAAGCCAGCGGAACTGGCTCCGCACGCAGCATCACATGGATCAGTATCTCGAAAACTGCCGACTATTTTCGGGCCAGCGCGGCCAGGCGATCGGCGTGAAATTCGGCGAAGCATTCCGTCAGCACAAGGGGCATCCCTACCCACGCGACAATGCTCTGGGCGAACTTCTCGGGATGTGACGGTGTCCGTATCGCGAGGGCGGGGCGAGGGAAACGGCAACCCCCCCCTCCCCCGCGCTCGGCGCTCCACGCGGTATGGTATCCCAGCGGGGGAGAGGGTTGGGGTGAGGGGGGCTCGAACCGACGCGCGATACAAACCCCCTCACCCTGACCCTCTCCCCCACAATTGAGTCTATTGAAGAAGCGAGCCGCTCAGTGGGGGAGAGGGGAGAAAATGCGATCCCCCCCGTCTCTTGATACACACACTCCGATATGCTCCCAACCCCGTTCACTCTCTGCTCCAAGCTCCCTGCTCCGTGCTGAATGCTCTATGCTGATACCGTCAAGTCAATTTCACGCTGCCAGGAATACTATGCGTTTTGAAACTCGATGTGTGCACACGGGAGTCCAGAAGGACTCGGCCTATAACAGCGTCATTACGCCGATCTATCCTTCGTCCACGTTCTCCTGGGACGACCTGCAGACCAACAAGGGCTTCGACTACACGCGAAGCGGCAATCCAACGCGACGTGCTCTCGAAGAGAACCTCGCCAGCCTCGAAGGGGGCATCGATTGCTGGGCCACCTGTACCGGCATGGCGGCCGTCACCCTGGCCATGCACCTCTTTCAGCCGGGCGATCACATCATCACCGGACACGACATTTATGGCGGCAGCTACCGTCTATTCGCCGACGTGCTTTCGAAGCAGGGGATGCAGTTCTCGTTCATCAATATGCAGGATCCCCAGAATGTTCGAGCCGCACTGAAACCGAACACCAAGGGAATCTGGATCGAGACGCCGAGCAATCCGCTGCTCAATCTCATCGACATTCCGGCCGTGACAGCGATCGCCCGTGAAGCGAACTGTATTTCGATCGCCGACAACACATTCATGTCGCCCTACCTGCAACGGCCACTCGAACTCGGCGTGGATGTCGTGATGCATTCGACGACGAAATATATCAACGGCCACTCGGATGTCGTGGGAGGCTGCGTCATCACGAAGCAGAAGGAGCATGCTGAGCGCATCCGGTACATCGGCAACGCGCTGGGCCTGGGCTGCTCCCCTTTTGATGCGTGGCTCGTGCTGCGTGGAGTGAAGACACTGGGTCCGCGGATGGAAGCCCACCAGCGTGGAGCAATGGCTCTGGCCCGTATGCTCGCCGAGCACTCCAAGGTCGACCGAGTCTACTACCCTGGACTGGAATCCCACCCGCATCACGAATTGGCCAAGCAGCAGCAGCGCGGTTTCGGCGCGATGTTGAGCTTCGATGTGAAACGCGATCGGGCGCAGGCCGAGAAGTTTTTTTCCAACATCAAGGTCTTCACGCTGGCCGAATCGCTCGGCGGAGTCGAATCGCTCGTCGAGTATCCCGAAACGATGAGCCATGCCTCGATCTCGCTGGAGGCCCGCCGGCACGCCGGAATCTCGGACCGCACCATTCGCGTTTCGGTGGGGATCGAGCATCCCGATGATCTCGTCGCCGACATGCGGCAGGCCCTCGACGCTTCTTGAGCCGAACGAATCGGCTGCCCATGAACTTTCTGGAATGGTATCTCCGCCTGCCTGTCCGTCCGGAAAGCGAGGACGTCGGGTGGAGCGTCGTACTCGAGCGCGCTCGCCCCGTGGGAGCCATTGAATGGGGGGTCGCAGCCGCCATCATTGCGCTCGCGACCATCTCGCTGGTGAGTTACTTTCGACAATCCCGCGAACTGCCGGCCAGGCTCAGATTGACGCTGCTGGCGTTGCGACTCTCTGCCGTCGTCCTCATCGGACTGCTGCTCGCCGGATTGGGATTGGCGGCCCAAAGCGTCGGCCGGCCGAAACTGGTCCTGCTGCTCGACGTCTCCGCCAGCATGTCGACGCCCGACATCGAGCGCCCTGACGACGATGATGAAGACTCGACCGAACACGTCGATCGATTGACCGTGGCGGTCGACCGCCTGCTCGAAGATGATGCCCGCATCTTGCGCGACCTCGCCAGACGGTATCGCGTACGCATCTACGAGTTTGGAGGCGACGCACTGCCGGTCGCTTCGATCGACACTCCCGAGAACGTCTTGGTCGCGATCGCCAAGCTTGGCAGCCTCGAACCCAGTGCACCTGCTACCCGACCGGCGGCGGCGGTTGAGACCGTCCTGCGAGAAATGCGGGGTCAGTCGATCGCCGCGATTGTGGTCATCACCGACGGCGTTTCGAGCACGGGAATTGAAGACTCCTGGACTACAGCTGCAGAGTCGCTCGTCGAATCGCAAGTGCCGCTGGCCGCTGTCCCGATGGGAGCCGAGACGCCGCCGTTCGATGTGCAGATCGTGGAGGCGCATTTGCCCGAGTCGGCCTGGGTCGGTCAACCGGTTTCAGTTCTCACTCAGGTCCGTTGCCTGGGAGCCAACGGCCGAGACGTCGTCGTCGAACTGCGAGAAGTCGGCAGCGACCGGCTGATCAATACCACGAGCATCACGGCCGAAGGAGACGACGTTCGCGAATGGTTGTCATTATCCCTTACGCCCGACGAGGCGGGGCAGTTCGAATATCGAGTAAGCGTCGTTGCTGCTGACGATGAGGTGTTGACGCACAATAACGAAGTCACTCGATCCATCGATGTGCGTCAGGGGCAGATTCGCGTGCTGCTTGTCGAACGTGTTCCGCGCTGGGAATACCGGCACCTCAAGGCGATCCTCGAACGGGACGAACTGGTCGACCTCGATACCGTCCTCACTTGGGCAGACGCTGGTTACGTCCTGGAGGATGCCACGGCCTTGCCGAACTTTCCATCGACTCGTGACGCGTTGCTGGGGCCGATCGACGCGGGTAGCGTTTCCGATTCTCCCGCCGAAGCGCCCACAGCGATTCAACCTCCAGATCCGCTCACCGGGCCGTCCGAAGGCGAAGCAGGCTACGATGTGATCATCTGGGGAGATGTCGATCCGGAATCGCTCGTTCCCGATGCGCTGACGTTCGTGCAGGATTTTGTCCGCCTGAAGGGTGGCGGCCTCGTGCTCATCGCGGGAACCGAGCACAACCCCTGGTCGTACCTCGAATCTCCGCTGGCACCGCTGTTGCCATTTCCCGCGGAAGGGTTCAATGTGCCGCGGCCGCTCGCGGGGATTTCGGGCTTTCGTCAACAGCGCACGATCGATGGCCAGACGTTCGGCTTCCTGCGTTTCGACAACGATGCCGAGCGTGATGCCGCCATTTGGGAGAGCCTGCCGTTGCAACACTGGCTGTTGCCGATCGATCGCTTGAAGACGGGAGCACAGACACTGGCCGCACACCCGACATTGCGAAGTTCATCAGGCCCCGCGCCCACGGTGATCTATCAGAGGTACGGAGCCGGCCAGGTCGTCTATCTGGCCACGGATGAATTCTGGCAATGGAGAGCTGGGGTCGAGGATCAGTACCTCGGACGATTCTGGAGCCAGATGGTCCGGACGCTCACGCCGACGCAAACATCCGACGGGGCAGGGGAGGGAACCCAACTTCTCAGTCTGCAGCCGGTCTATGCGGAAGGCGAACCTGTCGCATTCCGCGCGGAGTTTGCAGGCGGATCTCATTTCCCCAGCGATGGATTGGGGGAAGTCGTTGTTGAACGTGATTCGATCGTCACGCAAAGGGTGGAAGTAACTCGTTCGGCCCACCGTCCCAATTCGTTGGAAGGGATGGGCACACCGCTGCCCGTCGGTACCTACCGTGCGTGGCTGTCCGATCCCGCCATTCCCGGCGAATTACCCAGCTGCCGGTTCGAGGTCGACCCCGGCCATCGTGAGTTGCTCGAAACCGTCGTCAACCGCGACGAACTCGCACGCGCGGCCGACCAGACCGGGGGCATGCTCGTCGAGTTCGATGATCTCTCGCGCCTCGCGCGACTGCTTCCCGCGGGTCGACGGGTTCCGACGTCCGAAGTCACGCACATTCCGCTCTGGAGCCGACCCGAACCGCTGTTGCTGCTGACCCTGCTACTCGGCTGCGAATGGTCACTGCGGCGGAAGCACCGGCTGACGTGACTCGACCGAGTGATGTGGGCAAGTCGCACATTCTTGCCATGCGATTTCAGACGCGGAATCGGTCGAACGAACGTCTACTCTCCGACCGTCAGATAGTCGAATAATTTTTGATGCTCCGCCGCCTTCTCGTGGTTGCCTACACGCTGATACGCTTCCGCGAGCCAGCCATGAATCACGGAATCCGACGGGCAGAGCGCCGAAGCACGTTCGGCGGCTTCGATGCCTTCTTCGAAGTCGCCTTGTTGCCCCAGCAGATGTGCCATGCGCGCCCAGTAGTCGTGATACCACGGGTTTACCGCGACCAGTCGGCGTCCATATTCGAGCGCCAAGTCGGGTTGTCCATGATCGTGATATGAGAACATGACGCGCCTGAGCAGATCCTCGTCTTCAGGATACAATTCGAGTCCTCGTTCCCAGACCGCAATCGAGGCATTGGTCTCCTCTCGCATTTCCAGAACCTCGCCCAGGGCCTCAATGGCCGGCAAGTCATCGGGAGTAATCGCCAGCCAGTTGTCCAACAGTTCCTGGGCGCCGAAGGCCATTGCCGGATTGTTGCTCCGCTCGGCCTGCGTAACCAGGAAAATGCCGCGAGCGCGGCTCAATTCGGCTTCGGGAATGACACCTGTCTCTTCCCGGAAGATGGTTACCAGATTCTCCCCCTCGCGCGAGACGTGTTCCCGAGGTACTCGAGACACGCGGTGATCTGTCTGAGATGTGTGCGGCACATTGTCGGCGGCGATGCTCGGCATGTGACAGTCGATGCATGAATCTGCGGCGGTGATCAACAGCCGTTTCTCCAACGGCTCGCTGCACGGCGGATCTTCCGCCGCGTGACAGTCGAGACACCGCGACCTGTAATAGTCGCTGCGCTGCAACTCCGTGGGCAGCGAATGGGAGTCATGACAGGAGACGCATCCGAGTCGCCCGTCGCTCTGCTGGTAGCAGGTGCTGGAAAGCATCTGTTCCGACTGAGTGACTGCGTCGGTCGGCTCACTCTCGGCGCCGGATACCGGCACGAAAATCGTCCAGATGTCACACATGTCATCGCCAGGTCGAAAATCGTATTCGCTGCGCCCGTAGCGGGGGATCCGCTCAATTCCATGAAAATGGCATTGATAGCAGACACTGTCCCGCAGGTGGGGTTCCAGGTCGGCCGGATTCACGATCGGGTCTTCCATCTGCAAGGAACGTTCCTCGCCGTGGAATGCGACATGCCGGTCGCCAGGACCGTGGCAGCGCTCACAGGAGATCGCCCCCTCGACAATGGGACGCGCGGGATCGAATCGATGTGACATCCCCTCCACGGGAGTGAGCCGACCGGCATGGCAATGGATGCATCCGTCGCGAATTCGCCTTTCGAAATGCTGGTTGAGGAAACGGTAACCGGGGGAAAAATCCCAACGCCCGGACTCCGAATACCAGCTCATCGGAGACATCAGCAACACGCCGTCGCGGTTCGTGATGTACGATCGGCCGCGAATTCCAGATCCCACCTCAAAATGCACCGGCACCGCTTGATCGTAGATGAGGGTTCCATCACGGGCAGTCGCTTGTTCATGGTGGTAGGTCTCGCCATTCTCTTGTGAAGCGTAGTACCTGACATCGAAGGCTCTAAGAGGATTCGGAGGAACATCGAATCCAGGGGCGACGATGTAATCCTCGATCGGATCCACTTCGTCAATCCGCGCGGTGGCCCGTCCCATCGAGTGCATCTGAAACGTGTCGCAGATGTCGCTATGGCAATCGCGACAGACCGCGCTGCCAACGTAGCCTTGCGCAGGCGGTTCAGGCTTCCGCACCGTGATTGCCGACGCGTCTTCCGCGCCATTCGATGTGGATGAATCCGCATCGGGCAGTTCGAACGACGGCGGGCGCAGGAGAGCCCAGCCGCCGACAACCAGGACGGCCGCTGCCAACAGCAGCGACACCAGGCTCAGCGATCTGGCGCGAGTGGACATCAGTGTTCCTTGGCGTTTGATTCATCGAGGACCAGAATCTGATCGACTTTGACATCGTCAAGTTGTTGCACTCGGCCGCTGGGCCATTCGACCGACACCTGACACGGCTCTGCCGACTCTCCCAGACCGAAGAACAACGCCGGTTGATGACCAGCGCAATAACTCGTACCTCCCGCGAGTTGCTGGACCAGACTGCGTTCCCCTTGCGAGACGGTCACATGGACGCCCACGCCGCGGCGATTGCTTTCGTCGCCCAGAAATCGCAGTTGCAGCCAGTGACCTCGCTTGGAATCGTTGCGCAGCAGAGCGGATGGCTCATTCTGATGTACGACCGACAGATCCATATCGCCGTCGTTGTCGTAGTCGGCCGACGCGACCCCACGCGCCAAGGTCAAACGCTCGAAGTATTCGCCTGCCTCGGCGCTGCATTCATGGAAATTCTGTCCGTCGAATGAAAACAACTGCGCCGACATGTACCACATGTCACCTTTTTCCCGCCAGTCGTCGATGTGGCCATTGGCGATGAATATGTCCTGGCGGCCGTTGAAGTCGAAATCGGACATCACGGTGCCAAATCCCAGTTCCTCGATCGTCGGTTGGTGCAATCCCCGTCGGCGAGTTTCATCCTCGAAACCCGCCACGCCGTGGTTGGCGAACAGCGTGTTCGAGTCCGCGGTAAAGGTCGTTATGTACAGATCGGGAAACTCATTCTCATCGAAGTCACCGAATCCCACCCCCATATTCGCCTGCGAGTGGCCCAGACCACTCAGGGCGCATCCGAGCGCCTGTGCCCGTTCCTGGAATATCGCATCTCCTAGATTGATGAACAGATGATTGGCTTCGACGTCGTTGGCGACAAACACATCGGGCAATCGGTCGCCATTGAAGTCAGCCACAACCACGCCGAGCGATTTGCCTTTGGGAGCAATCAATCCGCGCGCCTCGGACTCCTCCAGAAACGTCCCGTCCCCCTGATTGAAGTAGCAGGCGTCCGGCACCGCTTCGAGGAGGCGTGGATGGCAAATGCCTGGTTCCTCCTCGTCGTTGCGGCAATCGACGGGATTGAACGGGTCGTAGTCGCAGTAGTTGCAGACATAGATATCGAGATCGCCATCCTGATCCAGATCGTACCACGCGGCGCTCGTGCTCCATGGTGAATTGTCGATGCCGGCCGACTCGGACACTTTCTCGAATGTTCCGTCACCCAGGTTATGGTAGAGCTGATCGGGGCCGACGTTACTGACATACACGTCGTCGAAGCCGTCATTGTCGAAGTCGCCGGCCACCGCCCCCTGACCGAAGTCCGCATCCACCGGAATCGAGTCCGCGCTGACATTCACGAACCGTGCGCCCGCCATGTTGCGATACAATTGATCGTCCGACGGCCGTCGTTCCTCCTCGCTGCCGTAGAAATATCCGCCCTGAATAAAGTAGAGATCGCACCAGCCGTCGGCGTCGTAATCCAGCCAGGTCGCCCCTCCGCAAGTCGACTGGATCATCAACATCGCCGGTGAGACCCCGTTGTCCAGCACGAAATCAAATCCTAATTCCTCGTAGACGTCCACCAGCCTGGGCTTTCCGATCTCGACATCAACGTGATCGACGTTGGAGAGAGTCACCGGGTTCTCCAATCCCACCGACAGCGCGCCAGGGCGATCGGAATTGTCGCCGCTGGATTCGGGATCGCTGGCCGTCGCGGTGGGAGCCGCTCCGCTCTCCGATGCGGAGGGACATCCCTGCAAGAGCAGGCTCAGTCCGAAACAATGGATTGCGAGAAGAATGCGCACTGGCGTAAACCCAACACGCTGACGACGCACGCGCAGCGAGAGAGATTTCGAGACCGCACAAACAAACTCCCGTCGCCGGACAAATCCAGCCACGGGAGTCTTGATGTGCAACAATGTCGCGTCAGAACCAACTAGAACGGCGGAGTGACGTCACCCGCAGAAGCGGTTCCGAGAGACCTTTGAACGGCGTTCCAATCGATATTCTGGTTCACAAACCGCACGGCATGGTCCGCCATCGCCGCGTGGGCGCCGCCGGTATGATTGGAGGTCCAACCGGTGCAGCGACAATCGGCATCCCATCCATTGTCGTCGTGACCATGCTTATTGGAGGTCCAGTCCGTGTTGATCATGCCATCCAAGGCATCGAGCGAGCAAAAGGGCGAGATCCAGGCTGTGCAAAGATTCATCTGGGAGGGATTCGACTTGCTCATCCAGTGCATGTTTTCGAAGAGCATGACGGTGTTGGAGGTACCATCGGTGATTTGCGCCAGCCGCGCGGAACCGCGAGACCAGAAGCATCCTCGGTTGCGAGGGTAGTTGTCGAAGTCGGCCGAGTAGGACTGCACCCAGTCATCGTTCGACCAGATGTTGCCGCCCGCGTCGTGCACGGGCACCATGTCCTGGCAGTCCTTCCAGCCAGCCCAGACGAAGCCCATGTTCCCCACATAGTCGGTTCTCGCGCCATGGTAGCCATCGCCACACGCATGGTTGTAACCGCCCATGGAATTGCGAAAAAAGCCTGAACCTTGTTGACGTTTAAAATCCTGCGGATTGCTGGGGCACATCAAGATGGGCAGCGGAGTTCTGGCAATATTCTGCACGATCGGGTGTGAGTATCCCAAGCCGCTCCCCATGGTCGCACTCAGGATCGGAATCTCAAACAGGCCGGTCTCACGCATGGCGTTGTAGGCCGGAGCTTGATCGATGTACGGCAGAGTCGATGTGATCCAGGAGACGGCCGATGCCGTCGGGTTGGCGCCAGGGCCATACACCGTAACGTTCGGGTTGTAGGTTCTGACCTCGCACGACGGATCGAAGTTATGGGGCAAGTGCTCGGCGTACGCATCTGCGTAATTGTGGCACGCGAGCGCGAGGTTGTGCAGATTGTCCTTGCATTGCGTGCGGCGAGCCGCCTCACGAGCCTGTTGGACGGCAGGCAACAACAATGCAATCAGAATCGCGATGATCGCGATCACCACCAGCAATTCAATGAGGGTGAAGGCGCTGCGTTGACGGCGTCTTCGAAGTCGAAACGTCATGAGCCACTCCTTAAAACAAAGAATGAAATGGATACCCATCCAGCAAGAAAAAACGCAAAACACGACCGACAAAACACGACATTCTCAATTAGAACCGGACGCAGCTTCTGCGCCGCCTCCTCCATGCTGGGCCCCACCACCGCCATGCGCGGCATCCGGCGGCATCGACTGATTCTGCATCTCGTCCATAGTCTTTCCCTCGGGAACCCCATCGGAGTCGGGGCCGCTGCAACCGACAGAGACGAACAACAGTGCGGCAAGGGTAATGACACGTCCAATTAAAGAAAAATTCATGTGGAACCTCAAGATGTGAGTTCGACTGAAGGAATGCGACAACTTGAATATGAATGAATTTAGCGTATGGAGAAGATATCTGCAACGCAACGGTAAACACCGAAAAATGCGAAAAACTCGCATTTTTTCAGCGTTGCATGGAGTCTGATGGGATCCGAAAGTTCGCTTTGGAATCGGCTTCGCACGCAGCCTTCCGATGCAGGTTCTTGGCAAACTCCAGACCTGAAGGATCGACTTAACTCCTTTTCTGTGAATCAGTAACACACACAACACCCTGTCATTCGCGGTTGACTGCAACCAGATCAATTCGCGGCGTCGGGCAACGATTCGTCAAGATTCCCACCCTCGATCCACCGGGCCAGCGATTCGGGAACAATGGCCGGTCCCGTCTGCAACGTGTAGTGATAGATGCGTTGCGCGAGTTCCAGGTCGATCGATCGGGCATTCGGCCTGGTGAACAGTTCCTCCTGAAGTTCCTTCCCGATCAATTGCAGGTCCGACTCGCGACTCGCCTCTTCATTCCTTCCCAGTTGCCGCAACGCACCGGAAAGCAGCAGCCGTCCTCGCCAATCGAGGGGGTTCAGTTCCACACATTTCTGTAAGGCCTGCGCGGCGTCTTCGTGGCGACCCTGAGCCGAGAGTAACCAACCGCGACCACGCCAGAATCGGCAATCCAGTTCCGCGCTGGGAGGGCACATGCCGAGGATCTCGACGACTCGCGGTTCATTCCCCTCGAAGACCGCCTTCTCCAAATGAAACGCCAGGATCTCCAGGTTTTGAGGGTACGTGTCGAAGAGTCGGGTGACCTCCGTCTCGTCCCCCTCGGCGACAGAACTGATTCCCAGGACGTATATCGTGTTGTCGGGAGCGAATTTCGCGAGGTACACAGCCGCCGCGACTTCGAGCGTCTCATCCTCGGGATACGACTCACGCCATTTGCGGGTCAAGCTCAAGCCATCGGAGAACGTCACTTCATAGGCCAATAACAGGTAAGCATACGACTCCAGGGGATCCGACTTCGCTTCCATGGCCCGCAGAATTTCTTCCCGCATCCGCTCGCGCTGCATGGTGATGGCGTAGAAGTAGATCAACCGCTGCCTGGCGACATCGGCGCGATCATTGATGTCCAACATGCGCCGCCAGTTCTCTTCCGCCGCATAGGGTTGATTCAAGTCGGAGAACAAGAAGTCTCCACGCACTTCCAGGATACCGAGCACACCGGGATACGAGTTGTCCACATGCGCCAAAGCGTCGGCGACACCCTGCAGTTCATTTTGCTTCAAGAGCGCGTCCGCCAGATGAATCCAGCCCTCACTGGCCTCCGCATCCCACTCGACCCATTGCGACGCGATCGCCTCGAGATGCGTCCACGACTCTGCGGTCGCCGATGTCTCGCATGCCTCGCGGTAGTATTGAGATTGACGAGCGTGCCACCAGTCGTAGGTTGGTTTGGCAGCGACGACAACACCCGCTCCAAGAATCAACCACAGAATCCCGACTCGCAGCCAGGACAACGACGAAGCGATGGGGAACTCCGCAGCGTCGGCGGCTGATTGCGGCGGGGAGACTCCAGCGCCGGCAGCAGAGTCGCCAGCGCCGACGCCGATGGACGGCGACTGCTCATTCACCGCAGATGTTGATTCCGACTCTTGCATGATCTCCGGTGAATCGAAACTGAGCGGCCTCAGGCAGGCCGGCGGATTGGCCATCTGTCCGCAGAGGGCCAGCAGCCAGCTTGAGTATCTTCAGCGTCAAGATTCGCTGAATGCCAGCGAGCGGTCAACCCTCTCCCTGGTGGAAACAACCGCCGGCAGCCACCGGGCTGGAGCGGAATTCGGGCCTGATGTAGACAGAGCAATCGAGAACTCACAAGGAGACCTGTGAAGCTGGAAGTGCCCTCTGTCCCTTGTCCGCCGGCTGGATGCGCGAGGGCCTTAGTTCTCGTCGAAGATCCGCACCGCTTGTTCCTGGACGATCGGATTCTCCAGGTCGGCCGACGTCAGCGACATGCGAACCCGGGCGTCGCCCCGGGAGGCGGCGGTGAACACGATGTCGAACGCATGCTCGGCCGACACGTCGACGCCTTCCATCGCTTCGAACGTCACCGTGCGGCCCTCGATCGTATACGCGACCGGTCCTTGAGCGGTGACGAACTCGAGTTCTGGCGGAACCTCGATGGTCGCCTGCACGCTGTGGGCGGCGGCTGTGCCCCCATTGCGGATGGTCAGTCGCATCGAGACTTGTTCGCCGACGAGCACCGGCTGTCCCGCGTGTTCGACGTCGACCAGCAGCGACGAGAAGCCCGCGACATCGATCTGCGTGGCAAGTTGCGCCCGATTGCCGGCTGTGTCACTGGCGACAAGCGAGCCTTCCCATTCGCCTTCCTGAGCGGCGACGATGGATGAACGAAACTCGCGCGACTCGTGCGCTTCCAATCGCGCGACGGTCCAGGTGATCGTTCGCTGAATGGGATCGAACCGACCACCTTCGGGGACGGTCGCGAGGTCGAGTCCAGTGGGGATCGCTTCCACGACCGCGACATTCTCCAACGGTTGCGACGAGAGGTTGGTCACAACATTCGAATACGTGGCCGGTCGGCCGACGAAGCGGCGGATCGGTCCCTGGCGACGAATTTCGATTCGTGACTCGAGCAGGTTGATGTCGAGCTGAGCCTGATCCTGCACTTGGCCCGCGATCGTGACTTGAGCAACAGGACTGACGCTGCCTGATGACGCGGCTGTTAAAACGATATCGGCTGTGCGCACTTCGCCCGGAGCAATGTTGCCGACGGCATATTCGAGTTCCTGACCGCCGGGATGAGCGAGGCCTTCCGGCAGCATCGCGACGATTACGACATCGCGGGCTTCACCGTCGCCGTCGTTGCGAATCGTGAATTGGTACGCTCCTTCTTCACCCATCGCCATTTCGTTCGGGCCGACCATGTCGACCGAGAGGGCGGGAGCCGTGACGACCGTCGTCGCTGCGACTTCGGCACGAAAGCTCACCGTGGCCACGCTGCCGATCTCGCCGGCGGCCGTGGGAACGACGCGCACCTTGATGATGTGTTCGGCTCCCGCTTCCATCGTGCCGAGCCGCCACAAAAGTTGCGTGCCGACAAGTTCGGCGCGCGGGATCGTGCCCTTGAGTTCCGACCCGAGCGGAATGCGGTCCTCGATGACCACCTGATGGGCGGCCGACTGTCCGACGTTGCGAACGTGGATCTCATAGATGACGAACTCACCCACCACAGCCTGCGGCGGAGCGACCTTTTCAATCTGCAGTTCGGGCTGATGGCTCGATGAGACGATGCCTTCGATGGTGCCATCACCCACGTAAGAGTTACCCGTGGGAGTGGTCGTCGTCGTTGCCTCGCTCGGAACGGAGTTGTCTGAGGGAAATGGACTCGGCACCGTCGAGGCCGGCGTTTCCGCCGTGCGAGGCGGGAACGGATGCGATGGCGCAGGGCCCGGATCACTCGGTATTGTTGCAGGCGACTGCGTGCCACTTGGAATCGACGAGGGGAACGGCGACGGCGACGTGGGATTCGACGTTGCGGGACTCGTGCTCGGATTCACTGTTGGGAACGTGATGCGGGCCGGCTGGTCGGTTGACGTTGAGGGCGATGTCGCATCAATCGGTCGCGGGTTGGTCGTCGATGGGAATGGGGTGGCCGGAAAACTG
>JANNSB010000603.1:0-4162 GCA_031402175.1 Planctomycetaceae bacterium | reverse complement strand
CATCCCAGGGTTCGTCGAAGCGGAATTCCTGGTAAAGCTCAGCTTCCTCGAGGAAAGGCAACAGGTGCACGCGCCAGGAAAGGAACGGTTTGCCATCTTCGTCGAAATACTGCTCGTTATCTGTTGGCACGGGAAACGACTGGTGCGTCTCGTGATAGTTGTGTGCCGCCAGCAGGATTTGGCGGACGTTGTTCTGCGTGCGTTGCCCGGCATTGAGAGCCGGATTACTCATGACGGCCGGGGCCATCAATGCGGAAGCGATCGAGGACAGCTCTGCGGTCAGGGCGTTGGAATGAGCGATTTCGAGCGAGACGACAGGGCCTTCCTGGCTTGCGCTCCAGGCGTTGGCGAGCAACGTTGCCAGCGGGCCTCCGATGGGATCGCTCTTCCGGGAATCCAGCAAAAGAGGCGCCTGTTGTTCGAGGGCGGTCTTGAAGCGTGTCGCGGCGGCGTCATCGGGAAACGTCAGCCAGACTTGGAGCAGCGGCGACTCGCTCGCTCGAAACGCGAGCTGAAATTGTTCGGCCAGCATCAAGCCGTTGCCCAGTTCGCCGGCCGGCAAGAGCATGGGTTCCGCTTTGCTCCAGTCCACGCTGTACGTCGGCGATTGAAGCTGGAACGCAATGTACACGTCTGCATCCAACTGATCGGCCCGCAACGACCCGGGCAACGGATTTTCGGCACCGATGCCGGCGAACATCTGTTCAAATCGATCGTCCTTGACGAAGACGATCGTGTCGTCGCTGTGCAGATAGGCATTGCCGTCGTACCCCTGACTCAACGGAAGTTCCGCGGGCGCGGTCGGCTGGGTGAACGAGAGTGCGAACTGGTCGTCGGGTTCGCCGGGGACTGGAGCATCGGTTCGCGGCACGATCCAGAAGATCGCCTCCTCCAAACTGTCGAGCGGCACGGGCGCGTTCACGGTCATTTCCGGAGGAAGCGCGCCGGTGAGCCAGGCGGTCTGCATGATCGTTCGCGGCGCGATCCGCACCAGGCCGATGCAGTCGGCGGGCATGTAGGCCAGATGCAGCGGTCCCGAAGGCGGAGTGCTGGGAGGCACGAACGGCACGTAGTTCTCTGGCTCATTGAGAAGCAGTGCGTTGTCGACAATCTGCGAATCGGCCGGCTGCACGAAGTTCGCGAACATTGTCGCATCGGCCTGCGGGCTGAGATAGAAACACGCCCCGTCGGCCATGCCGACGGGGAGTCCTTCCTGCGGGATCGCGCCAATGCAGGCCAATGGGTCGGCGGCGTCGAAGACGATGTCTTCCGGTTTCGTCCAGGGAACCGCGCGGTCGGCGGGAGCCTGAGCTACAAGAATCGTGTTCGATGTACCGTCACGAAAATCCGCGAGATGCTTGCCGAGTCCTCCATCGAAGGGAGCTGTCCGCCCGGAGAAGACGACGAACCGGGTTGTGGTCGCAGCAGGTTCATCTCCCGGCGATCTGAAGATGGCCGGCATCAGGTCAGCCAGCGGCAGATTATTCGGGCTGTCCCACGGTTCATTGAGGTGAAACTGGTCGTAGAGATTCTGTTGGTCCAGGAACGGCAAGAGATGAACTCGCCAGCTCAAATGGGGCGTTCCATCGAGCCGAAGCGCGTCCGGAGAGCTGGAAGATACCGGAAAGTATCTCCAGGTGTCGTGATAGCCGTGCATCCCCAGGACGATCTGCTTCAGTTGAAGCATCGTCGCGTTCAGTTCGGCAAGCGTTGGAGTGTGAGCCGGCGTTGTGGGAGCGGTCGTGCCGGCCGCGCCGGATCCGGATGGTGCAGGATTGTTCCCAGCAAGCGTGTTCCCCGATGGTCCGGAAGGCGCATTGTTTCCGTTGCCCGCAGCGCCGTTGTTGCCGTTGGCGACATTGTCGTTGCCTCCTCCGCCCGCGGGTGCAGCCTCGCCGTCATCGCCGCCACGCATGAAGAAGAACACGCCTGCCGCGATGATGACCACCGCAGCCAGGCCGATGCCGATTCCCAACGCGGCTCCACTGCCGCTGGACTCACTTTTTCCCTTGCTCCCCTGGTTGCCCTTCTTTCCCGAGGTCGACCGGTTGCCGCTCGTGGGCTTCGTGCCTTGCGACATGAACCCGGCGCTGAAATCTTCGTCCATCCCGGCGAAAGGATCCTCTTCATTCGCTGCGGCTGCCGTCGGAACAACGACCGAGGATTGACAGCCCTTGCATTGGAACCGCCGACCCGCCTTATCATCACCGACGTTGTATTCCTGGCCACACTGAGGACACTGAACGCGAATCGGCATGGGAATCTCTCTCAGGTAGAATTCAAGAATGTGCTTTTGAATCGCGATAGATTCTCGCAAGTCGATCGTCCAAACGCGAGTCACACGGAGCGGGTTGCGGTCCGTGGCTCGATCTTGATTTCAACTTAAGGATGCCGGGATTTGTTGAGTCTGCTCATCATATTATTGCTTGCCGTCTGCGGCCTCACGATGTTCGTGGACGCCGTTGTTTCGCAGCCGGCCGCCTGCGAAACACTCGTGAGTTCGCTCTGGCGCAACCAGTTCGCGGAGTGGCTCGGTGCAAGAACTCTTCCCGAGGGCCAGTTGGCGTTGCCGCTGGAGCGAGTCTTTGCCTTGGCGAGTGGCAGCGTGCTGCTCGCCTGGGTGTCAGGATCCGTATTGCTGCGATGGTTCGGTCGATGTTCGTGGAAGGAAGCGGCCCAGCGCTGGGGCTGCTGGGGCGGCTTGTGGTGCATTGCCTGCGGTGCGTGGTGGGCCGTCTGGTTGACATTGCGGCTGATGAACTGGTCGACATGTGCTGGACTGATCGAATCTCAATCGAACCTCTTCATCGCGGTCGTCCTGTCAGGCGGAGTCGCCACATGGACAGCACTCGTCAACTCGCGCGATGGTGCCGGCTCGCATTGGGCCGCATCGAGCATCAAGCCGAGCGAACGTACACGATCTCTGTGGCCGACGATCGCGGTGGTCGCGGTGATGCTGGTCTACACCGCCGTCTACTTCACGCTGAACGCGAGGCTCTATCAGAACTTGCTGGTGCCGCATGGTGACTCCGCGATGTACGAAGAGCATCTGTGGAACCTGGAGCATGGGAAGGGCTTTCGCAGTTACCTCGATGCGGGGTTGTTTCTCGGTGAGCACATTCAGGTCATTCACATACTGCTGGTGCCGCTGCATCTGATCTGGCCGTCGCATCTGACTCTGGAACTGTGCCAGTCGGCCGCGTTGGCCTTGGCGGCCTGGCCGGTGTTTCTGATCACTCGCAGGCACACGGGTTCCGATCGCATCGGCGTGTTGCTGGCCATCGCCTATCTGTTCTACGGACCGATGCAGTACCTCGATATCGCGATCGATCAGAAGACGTTTCGACCGACCGCGCTGGGCATCGCGCCACTGTTGATGGCGATCGACGCTCTGGAACGCGCCCGCTATCGCCGGATGGCGTTATGGATGCTGGTCGCCCTGTCGGCTCAAGAGGACTTCGCGATTCCGATCGGTTGCCTGGGGGCGTGGCTCGCGGCGACGAATGCGCTCGCGATCTGGAAGCGGCGACGATCAATCAATGTCCAATCAACTGAGGCTGCGACGTTCAATGGCATCTATGTCGGAGCGACGGTACTCGTGGTTTCCGTGGTCTATCTGCTGGTCGCGGTGAAATGGGTGATTCCGTGGTTTCACGGCTCGGAGACTGTGCACTACACGCGTTACTTTCCGCAGTTTGGCGAGACGCCGACGGAGATCGTGTGGAACATGCTCACGAAGCCCAAATTGCTGTACGACGAACTATTCACGCGAGGCATGTTGGCCTTCACACTGCATCTGCTCGTGCCGTTGGGGTTCGCCAGCCTGTTGTCGCCGAGCAGGCTGCTGGTCGGCGTGCCGCTGTGGGTGCTGCTGTGCCTGAACACATTGGCGCACGATCCGTATCTCCCCGTGCATCACTTTCATGCTCCTCTGATTCCGATCCTCGTGTGGTCCGCCATTGCCGGCGTCGGCAATGCGGGAAGAATCTGGGAATGGTTGAGGCGCAGGCATTCCGCCACGTCACCTGGTTCCGCATTCGGAACGTCACTTGTGTGCGCCACGTTCGTCATGTGCTGCAGCGTCTTCTGCAATCTGTTCGAAGGAGTCGGGCCGCAGTCGCTGCAGTTCTGGGATGCCGGCCGGGCGTTCTACTGGCGGAAT
>JANNSB010000602.1:0-8270 GCA_031402175.1 Planctomycetaceae bacterium | reverse complement strand
CTGGGCATGACGGCTCCCGTCGCAATGGGAGGGCGCGGGTTCAATCAACTGGGGTACGGCAAGATCCTGGAAGTCATCGGCGGGCGATGTTCATCAACCGCCATCTTCGTCAACGCGCACCATTCCATTGGCATGCGGGCGTTGCTGTTGTTCGGGACGGAGGAACAAAAGGCGAAATGGCTCCCCGACCTCATTCACGGTCGAAAGCTGGCGGCGTTCGCGCTCACTGAGCCGGAAGCAGGTTCAGACGCCGCCAACGTGCAGACGACGGCCACGCTCTCCGATGACGGCACGCATTACATCTTGAACGGCGAGAAGCGGTACATCACGAACGGTTCGATCGCCGACGTGCTGACGGTGATGGCGAAAATGAAAGTGCCCGGCAAGGAGGGGTACTCGATCAGCGCGTTCCTGGTGACGCCCGACATGCCGGGGTTCTCGATCACCGAAGCCCGCATGGAGAAGCTCGGCATCCGCGGCACCGCGACTTCGAGGCTCGCGTTTCACAACATGCCGGTGCCGGTGACGAACGTGCTCGGCCCTGTCGGCAAGGGGCTGAAGGTCGCATTGACGGTGCTCGACTACGGGCGCACGACGTTCGGGGCATGCTGCACCGGGGCCGCGAAGACCTGCCTGCAGCTTTCGGTGAACCACGCCCGCACGCGCAAGCAATTCGGACGCACGCTGGCCGAGTTCGAACTCGTGCAGCAGAAGCTCGGGCGCATGGCCGCCTGGACCTACGCGATGGAAGCGATGACGAGCGTCACCGCCGGCATCATCGACGCGGGCTTCGAGGACTACATGCTCGAAACAGCCATGCTCAAGGTCTGGAGCACGGAGCGCTTGTGGACGATCGTGAACGATGCCTTCCAGATTCATGGCGGAGCGGCGTACTTCACCGATCGACCGCTCGAACGCATGTTGCGGGACCACCGCATCAATCAGATCGGCGAGGGGGCCAACGAAGTGCTGCTGTCGTTCATCGCGCTCACCGGCATGCGCGTTCCCGGAATGAAACTGAAGGAAGTCTACGACGGCATCATGCGACCGTGGAGCAATCTGGGTGTCATTAACGGTTTCTTGTGGAACTGGCTCAAATCGCGGGTCACGAGGCCCGACGTTCCCGGAGCGCCCCAACCCTACTACTTGAATTACGCCGCCAAGCGGCTGAGCAAACTGATCTCGCGGTTCGGCAGGAAGGTGCAGAAGACCCTTATCATTCATCGCGAGGAAGTGCTTGAACGGCAGCTCATTCAGGAACGCATCTCCTGGGCCGCGATGGAACTGTTCGCCTCCGCCTGCGTGCTGAGCCGTGCGAGCCACGAGGAATCCGCGGGAGTAAAGATGAATCGCCCGGCGATCGCATGGTTTCTGAACGACTCGCTGACCAATGTGGAGCGTCAGTTGATGCAACTGCATCACGACGACGAAGGGCTGCTCGCGGCGGCGAAGAAGTTGTAAGAGCCGCGCACGATAGTAAGCGGAGGTTCGCGCCGCTTACTGGCGTGCGCGGCTCTTTGTCGACGCTCTACTTCGAACCCATCCGCAACGCGCCGTCCAATCGCAGCGTGCAGCCGTTGAGCATCTTGTTCTCGAAGATGTGCATCACAAGCTGGGCGAACTCATCGGGATGGCCCAAGCGCTTGGGGTACGGCGTCTGATCAACCAGCGACTGTCGCACTTTCTCGGGGGCGGCCTGCATCATCGCAGTTTCGAAGACTCCCGGAGCGATCGACACGACGCGAATCGCGTGCTGCGCGAGCTCGCGGGCCAGCGGCAGCGTGAGCGACGCGACGCCCCCCTTCGAGGCGGAATACGACGCTTGGCCGATCTGTCCATCGAACGCGGCGACCGAAGCCGTCATCACGATTACGCCCCGCTCGCCGTCTGCATTCGGTTCGCCCTTGCTCATGGCCAGTGCCGCGAGACGGGCGACGTTGAAGGTGCCGATGAGGTTCACATCGATCACACGGCGAAACGCATCCAGTGATGCCGGCCCATCCCGTCCGACGAGTCGTTCGGCATGCAGAATCCCCGCGCAGCAGATCGCCCCGCGCAAGGGTCCGAACCGGGCAATTCCCTGATCGATGGCCGACTTCACATCGGCCTCGCTGGTGACATCCGTGCGAATGTAGAGCACGCGGTCTTCATCGATTGATGCGCCCGGACGCGGCGGATTGACGTCGGCAATCACCACTCCCGCGCTGGCGGCGGCCATGCGCTGCACGCATGCCAGGCCGAGCCCCGAACTGCCGCCGGTTACGAGGATGCATCGTTGATTTGTTGACATGTTGATTCCAGATGCGCTCTTGAGCGGCGAGGTTAAACCCCGCCGCTCGCCTCACGCCGTTTCGATCTTCGCCGCGTCCTGCAAGCCCAACTCCTCGATCGCGATCTCGCGAATCTTGAACTTCTGGATCTTCCCCGTCACCGTCGTCGGAAACGCGCTCACGAACTTCCAGTACCTCGGCACCTTGAAGTGCGCGAGCGACGCCTTGCAGAACTGCTTGAGATCTTCATCAGTCGCCGTTTGACCGCTGCGGAGCTTGACCCAGGCCAGCAGTTCCTCGCCGAATTTGCGATCGGGGACGCCGACGACCTGCACATCTTCGACCGCCGGATGCTGATAGAGCACCTCCTCGATCTCGCGTGGATAGACGTTCTCACCGCCGCGAATGATGAGGTCTCTCAAGCGTCCGGTGATGCGGAAGTAGCCGTTCGGCATCCGCAGTGCGAGGTCTCCAGTGTGCAGCCAGCCCTCGGCATCGACGGCCTCGGCTGTCTTTTCGGGCATGTTGTAGTAGCCGATCATCACGCCGTGCCCGCGCCCGCACAGTTCGCCGGGCTGATTATCGCCGAGGTCTTTGCCAGTCTCGGGATCGATGATCTTGGCCTCGAAACCGGGAATCGTTCGCCCCACGGTGCCGACGCGCAGTTCGAGCGGATCATCCGTCCGTGTCTGCGTGATGAGGGGCGAGGCTTCGGTCTGACCGTAACCGATCGTGATCTCGCTCGCACCCATTTCCTGCGTGACGCGCTTCATCAGTTCGATCGGGCACGGGCTCCCCGCCATGATGCCCGTTCGCAATGAAGAGACGTCCCGCTGCGGATAGTCGGCATGTTCCAGTTGCGCGATGAACATCGTCGGCACCCCGTACACCGCGGTGCAGCGTTCGCTCTCGATGGCCTTGAGAGTATCGGCCGGCACGAACCCCTCGGCGGGGAAGATCATCGCGCAGCCGTGCACCACGCTGCACAATGTACCCAGCACGCAGCCGAAACAGTGATAGAGCGGCACCGGAATGCACAGCCTGTCGTTGGCCGTGAACCGCTGGCACTCGCCGGCGTAGTAGGCATTGAGCACGATGTTGCGATGCGACAACACCGCCCCCTTGGGTTGCCCCGTCGTACCGGACGTGTACTGAATGTTGATCGGGTCGTTTGGATCGAGCCGTTGTTCGATGTCCTGCAGTTGCGACGCGGTGACGGCAACACCGTGATCGAGGAACTCGTTCCACGTCAGCATTCCGGGTTGCCGCTCGCCGCGAATGGAAATGGCCCACTTGAGCTTGGGGAACGCGGCGGCCGCGAGCTTTCCAGGTTCCGACGCAGCAATTTCCGGACAGGCTTCCTGCAGTGATGCAAAGTAGTTCGACGTCTTATGCTGGTCGATCAGCGCCAGGCCGCGAATGTCGGATTGCTGCAGCGTGTATTTGAGTTCCGACGTGCGATAGGCGGGATTGATCGTCACCAGCACCACGCCGATCCGCGCGGTCGCGAACTGCAGCAACGCCCACTCGGGCACGTTCGTCGCCCAGACGCCGAAGTGGTCGCCGGGTTGAAAGCCGAGGGCGAGCAGACTGCGCGCGACGTCATCCACCTGCTGGTCAAACTCTTCCCATGTGCAGCGCAGCCCCAGTTGGCAGAAAACGTAGGCATCGTTCTTCGGGTGTTTGCGAGCCGTCTCGCGCAGCACCTGGCCGATCGTCAGTCCCTCGACCCAGGGAGCATCGACTTTCACCTCGTTGCCGGCTGATGTGCCGCCACTGCTCTCCCGCTCGTCTCGCGCTGGACGGGCATTCATGAATCTCCCTCCCGTTCGTGATGTTCAATGTGAATCAAGCCGCAGGCCGGGGGACGAATTGCATCTCTCTCAATGAGAGATCCCACAGCCGAGAATTATAGCGAGAACGATTCCCCTTGGGATCCGGGCCAGTTCGTTCGCAGCGGACGCCGACTGGCACTGCCAATGGACAAGCCGCGAAGCGGCGAAAGCAAATAGCCGCGGGAGTCAGCCCGCGGAACCTGCAGGAGTGAACAATCGAGAGCCGCGAAGCGGCGGCAGCAAGTTGCAAGTAGACACGCGTTGCCGCCGCATTCGCGGCTTTGACTTGTCTTTCGACCTGATCCCTTGGGTTAACACCCAAGGCTACATGCTTCCGCCGCTACGCGGCTAGAACAAAGAAACTCAGAACTCTCCCACTTCGTCTCCGCTGTCGGCTGTCAGCATTGCTTTCATGACTTCGGGATCGGTGTCGAGCCACAACGTGCGGACGCTGCCGTCGGCCATCAGCACGTTCGCTCCCAACTGATGATACGCCGAAAATGCTCCCGGCGAATGGCCCGGCGCGTTGCCGGGCAAGTTGATGCCGATGGGCGTCTTCGCGAGATCGATATCCCTCGGCTCGGTCCAGATGATGCCCAGTCCGCAGGCTTCGGTGAGGATCGCCGTGTTCGAAGCGCCGTCGGGAATCGCATCGGGTTCGATGAGACCAGAGGATTTCCAGGCCGCGTTGTCCCCGATGAGAAGGGCGTAGCTCGTCGGGAAGGGTTGGCCCTCGATGTGTTTCATTTCGGATGAAGGGCACCTGTACACGGACATCTCACGATTGGTGAGCGGTCTGTTGGCCTCGGAGTCCCAGGTCGCAGTCAAGTCGTAATCCTTGTATTGCGGCGTATAATCCAGGTATGGCATCAAACTCACGCGCCACGAGACCGGCGGATTGCCCGCTTGCTGAGATGGCCACTCTGAGGCATGGTCGCGGTAGTTGTATAACGCAATGCCCAATTGCTGCACGTTGTTCTTGCAAGCCCCGAATCGGCCGCCCGAGTCACGTGGCGCGGGCGGAGGCGCGGGTAGAAGCATGAATGCCGCGGCGGTCAGGACCAGACTGAGAACGAAATACCTTGGTTCCTTCTGGCGGATCAAACGCACCCATCCGATCAAACATCCCACCAGCATCAGGGTCCACACGATGGCGATTCCCGTTTCGAGCAACGGCCGAATGCGCAAGTGCTTCTGGCCCCCGGTGAAAAACAGGTATTGCAACATGCACCCCGTCGCGACCCAGAAGAAGGCGTCGTAGAAACGAACCTTGCGATTGGTGCGCAGGAAGAGCACGCCGAGCATAATGCAGGCCAGCACCGTCAGCGCGACATAGGGAGACAGCGGCGGCGGTGGAAAGTCCTCAGCTTGCGGAAACTCGCGCATAGCGCACCTCGCGTGTGACATTCATCGTACCGCATTCCCTACAAGCAACTCAAAACAGCGTGTGCAGCACCTGACCTTCGCTCAGGCGGTGCGGGCGGTTTTGCTGGTCGCGGATCAAACGCGGGGGCGCAAGCGATCGGAGAGCAAACGGAGCCACTTGCTCGGTTGGTGTGCGACGCTGGCAACGTGTCCAATGACAGTCGACGCGGCAGATTGCAGTCGAAAGCCCAGCCGCCGTGTCTTGGCCAACTCTTCGGGTGACAGATGGTACTCGGTAGTCGCCAACTGGCGGACTACTTGCTCTCGACTCGGAGTGTAGTAGTACAGGGCCAACGACCGTCTGAGTCGATCGGGAGGACATTGAATCGGCGCCGGATGGCCGTGGTACGAATTGTCGTCCGTGTTGAAGATGACGCAGCGATTGAATACGGGCAGAATTCGCTGCGTACAGCGCGTCATTGTCGAATCCCACAATTCCAGATGGCCCCCGTATTCCTCGGGCCAATCCTGGTTGAGGTATACGAGCACGTTCAGCCGCCGCTCGAGATCGAGTTTCGGATGGCGCGTGAAGTCGGCATGAATCTTGAGAAAACCACCCGAAGGAATCTGATGAATCCCTCCGCCCGTCCCCTTTTCGAAGAATGGATCGGGAAGCGGGTGATTGATGCCGGTGAGCGTTTGCAGGAACATCAGGAACGGCCCCGCGTTGAACTGGTCGATCAGCATTCGCGTCGCCGGACCAAAGGGGTCGGTACCGATCGATCCCAGCTTGACGCCCGTTGGATCATTGAACCGCTGATAGCCCGCTGTGCTGCCTGCCTCGACTTCTGCCAACACCTGCCCACAGATGTCCGGGGGCAGAAAGTCGTCGAATACAATGTGCGGAAACGGGTCGGCCTTCTGGTACTGTTCGCTATGCGTCTGCGCAAGACGAGGATACTTCTCGTCGAGAAACACCGCCCGATAGAGCATTGAAGAACCCGTATCGCTGGAACAAGAGTCGTTGCGAATCGCAGCCGCACATTTGACACAAAATGATTGCGTCAAAACAGCGTGTGCAGCGGTTGCCCTTCGCTCAGGCGGTGCGGGCGGTTTTGCTGATCGCGGATCAGCGTTTCCGGCGGCAGGCCCATCCCGTGATAGACCGTCGCGATGAGATCCTCCGGCGTGACCGCATCGCGCGAAGGCCAGGCGGCTGTCGCATCACTCGCGCCGTAGACTTGTCCTCCCTGAATGCCGCCGCCGGCCAGGACGATCGACTGGCATGGTCCCCAATGGTCGCGTCCGGCAGTCGCGTTGATCTTCGGCGTGCGTCCGAATTCGCCGAGCATCACGATCAGCGTGTCGTCCAGCAATCCGCGCTCTTGCAGGTCTTCGAGCAGGGCGGAGTAGGCCTTGTCGAGCGGCGGCAGGCAATAGTCAGCCTTGAGCATTTCGTAGCCGGTCACTCCGCCGAGACTGCCGGTGCCGCCGTGATTGTCCCAGACGTTAAGCACGTTTCCATCCGCAGCGACGTAATACCAGATCATCGTCACGAGCCGCGTGCCGGCCTCGACGAGCCTGCGCGCCAGCAGGAACGACTCGCCATACTCATTGCGGCCGTATCGGTCGCGCATGGCCTCGCTCTCGGCATCGAGCGAGAACGCCCCTTTGGTTTCGGGCGCGGTGAGCAGACTGAAGGCCTGTTCCCGCGAGCGATCGAGGCCGGTGGAACCGTGTCCCGCGGTGAACGTGCCGGCCTGACCCAATGCGTCGGCTTCATCCAGCAGGCTCAGCAGTCCGCGCCGCGCCTGCAGGCGGCCGACGTCGAGACTGGGAGGGAGTTCCATCGAATGGGGCGCGCCTTCCGTCACTTCGCCCGGAGGCAGCATCTCCACCGGATCGAATCGCGCGCCCAGAAAGCCCGCGTAGGTGCCGGTATAGACAACGCCGTCGTGCCCAATCGGCTTAGGGATGGTGACGCTCGCAGGCATGACGCTCGCCGGGCTGAACCGCGACACGATGCCTCCCATGTTCGGGAAGTCGCTACGGTTGCGGCGGTTCCTGGGAACGGCCAGCGTGTTGTCGATCTTGCCGGTGAGCGTGTGATAGACGCCGACCTCGTGCGTGTTGCTGGGATGCGTGTATGACCGCACGACCGCCATCTTGTCGGCATGTCGCGCCATGAGCGGCAACTGGTCGGTGAACTCGATGCCGGGGACGTTCGTCGCGATCGGTTCGAAGAGACTGCGAATGCCTTCGGGAGCGAAGGGCTTGGGATCCCACATATCCATCTGCGGCGGCCCGCCCCAGAGGTAGAGCAGAATGCACGACTTGGCGGAGCCGTTACCGACGCGCGGTTCGCCGCTCGATGCCGACGACTCGGCATGCAACAGGCCGGGCAGCGTCAGCCCGCCAATGGCGGCCGACCCCAGGCGAATCAATGCATCGCGACGATGAAGCACGGTTTGCCTCCGTCGATGAGGATGGATCACACAATCAGACAGCAACAATTTAACACATGTTGATGGGTGTTGAACAGGGGCCAGTCGCGGCGTCTGTCCCCAGACGCCGAGGCAAGGCGGAAACGCGTGTTCAATTGCAGACGGCCTCCGCAAGCGTCAACTGGTGGGCGCGCTAAATCACCGCACATCACGTTTTCCTTCGTTCTCCGCGTCTGGGGACAGACGCGGCTACGTAGCCGAGTCTGTCCTCAGACTCGGGGCCATACAATGGGGCGTGATCTGGTCGCTGACCTTCCCAAGATTCAGCGCCCAATCCTTCGGTCCCGGCGTCTGGG
>JANNSB010000601.1:0-9500 GCA_031402175.1 Planctomycetaceae bacterium | reverse complement strand
TGGTAAGGCGAACTACGTCCTGCGTGATCTGGGCTTTGATGTCATTGAGAAGGGTTCAATTGCAAAGAGCGAGGGCTTTGTGACAAGCCGGGGCTTTGCCTTGCCCAAGGATGCAGGCGAGATGGCCGACAAGCTCTGGTTCAACATGTGGCAACGGCGACTCTGGCCTTACCACGAACTCCAAGAAGGTGACAAGCTCTACTGGTACGACACGACTGCGCAAGCAATCGTCTGGAAATCACGAGTAGCCAAGGTCGACCGGTTCGAGTTTGCGAACAAGGACGAAGCGAAGAATCGGTTCCAGGCTGCCTTCGGAATAATTGACCTTAACGACCCGTACTTTGATAAAGCCAAAGACCAGGGCTATTGCGTTGCCTACAAAGTCGATTCACTTGTTCCGGTCGATGTCCCCAAGCCCGCTGACTACAAGTTCCCGATGGAAGGATGGCTGCGTTGCAGCGATAGCTCTCACGCTTGGCTGATGAATCTCCCGGCCATTGTATCTCCCGATGGGCCAGCAGCGGATGAGATCTCGAAGACAACAAACCAAGTCACTGACGCCGGTTATTTCTCACCCGCCTCACTCAAGGACGAGCGAGAAAAGAAATTACGGGAGATAGTCGAGCGTCGTGGCCAACCTGACTTCCGCAACAAGCTGATTGCCGCCTACGGTGGTTGTTGTGCCGTTACCGGCTGTGATGCCCTCGCCGCATTGGAAGCAGCCCACATCGTCCCATACACAGGGCCTCAGTCGCATCACGTCACCAATGGCCTGCTCCTGCGAGCCGATATCCACACGCTTTTTGATCTCGATCTGATCGGCATCAACCCGGAGTCGCTGACGATCTCAATAGCACCGGCGATCACCACGACCGTTTACTCCGAGCTTCGAGGACAGAAGCTTCGCCTGCCGGTTAATACCGCCGACATCCCAAACGACGAGGCACTGAAGGAACGCTGGGAGCGGTGGTGTGGCGGGGACGTCGCTTGATGTCGCGTTCGCGGACGGCGTGCATCGCCCCAGCCGACTGAGCGGTTGACGGTGACCATTTGTGCTCGGGCCGTGACGTCCGGACGGCTTGGATCACGCCAAACGCGCCTCACCCACAGCGCCGCAACTGGCGCCGGCGTGAGCAGCGCGTCACTGCCGCGCAAGCCGCTCATCTCCTCGGCACAAACTCAGCACGATCCCGATGCCGACGAGGCTGGAGACGAGACTGCTGCCGCCGTAGCTGACCAATGGTTGCGAGATGCCCTTGGGCGGGACGAGGGCCGTCACGACGCACATGTTGATCACCGACTGCAGCGCGAGCAGCGTGAGCAGCGTCGTGGCCACTGTGCGTTCGGGGGAGCCGACTCTGAGGCCGCGGATCATGTGGAAGCCGCAGACCACGAGCGTGATCCACAGCAGTACGACGCCGAGCGTGCCGACGAGGCCGAGTTCTTCGCCAATCACCGCGAACACGAAGTCGGTGTTCGCCTCGGGAAGGAAACTGAGTTTCTGCAATCCGCCGCCGAGTCCGACGCCGTTCGTGCCGCCGACGCCAAGTGATGTCAGCGACTGCTTGACCTGATACGGGGCCTGCGAGGCATCGCTCCAGGTGGCGAGAAAGCCTTGAATGCGTTGCCATTGATACGGCCTCAGGAACATCAACCCCATCGCCATCGGCAGGGCGGCGACTCCCGCGGCGATGAAATATCTCAGCGGGCAACCACTCATCCACAACACGATCGCCGATGCCAGAACCAGGAACAGTGCCGTCCCCAGATCGGGCTGCAGAAACACTAGGGCGGCAGGAATGCTGGTGACGAACGCCACGCTCGTGACGGTCGGCCACCATCCGTTCCGTCGGAGCAGACTCAAGACTCCCCTCTCCCCCCGGGAGAAGGGTTGGGGGTGAGGGCTGCCGGCGTCGCCATGTGTCCCCTCACCCTGCCTTCTCCCGGAGGGAGAGGGTTCAGAGTTTTTAATTGGCCTTCGTGCGCGGACGATCGACGTCACCAGCAGCACAAGCGTGATCTTCGCGAACTCCGAGGGCTGCAGCGACATGCCGCCGAACCGCAGCCAGCGGCGTGCACCATTCACTTCTGTGCCAACGCCGGGGATCAGCACGACAACCAGCAGCCCCAGCACCCCGAGCTGCAACAGTGGAGCCCAGCGCAGCCAATACTTCGCGGGAACCAGAAACGCCGTCGTCCCCGCAGTCATCGCGACCAGCAGAAACATGAGCTGCCGCGACAGGTAGATCTCTTCAAAGTCGGTCGGCCGGGCCGTGATGCTCGCGCTGTAAACCATCACCAGGCCCAAGGCCAGCAACGTGGCCACGACGGCGAGGAAGATGCTGCGGTGTGGCAGTAGGGAGTAGGCAGTAGGCAGTAGGGAAGGGCGATGCCTTTCTCCCGCAAGGCGCGCTTCTCGTTGTTCGACGCGAACGCTCACGGCGCCCTCACTGACGTGTCGGGTTACCATGGGGCCTACCTCGTAGCCGTCAGCGCTCGCCCCTTGACTCCCGACTCCTGACTTCTGACCCCTGTCGCCGCCCCGGCCTTCACCGTCGGCAGGCGCAGCACGAATGTCGTTCCTCGGCCGGGGGCGCTTTCCACGCGGATGCGTCCGCGGTGTTCTTCGATCACTTCCTTGCAGAGCGACAGGCCCAGGCCGGTGCCCCCCTGGCCCTTCTCGTCCACTTCCTTCGTCGTGAAGAACGCCTCGAAGATGTGGGGCAGCTTGTCGGCCGGTATGCCGCAGCCAGTATCCTTGACGACGACCTCGACCATGCTGGGATCGGTCTGGCGGAGAGCCAGCGTCAACGTGCCGCCGGCCGACATCGCCTGGCGGGCGTTGATGATCAGGTTCAGGATCGCCTGTTGCACCCGATGAGGACAGACTTCGGCCCAGGCCTCGCACTCCAACTGGGTTTCGAGCTTCACGCGGTGAGATTGCAGGTCTTTTTCGACGAGCACGAGCACATCGGCCACCAGTTGCTTCAACTGCATCGGCTCCTTGCGATTGCCCCGTCCCCGCACGTAGCCCAGCATGCCCGAAGTGATGCGAGCCGCCCGCTGGCCGGCCGCCAGAATGCGTTCGAACGCTTTGGTATGCGTGGCGGCGTCATCATTCTTCAGCCCCATTTTGGCGTAGTTGATGACGGTCGTGAGAATGTTGTTGAACTCGTGCGCGATCGACGCCGACAGCGTGCCGACGGAACTGAGCCGGTCGGCCTGAATCAACTGCTCCCGCAGGCGCGCGACCTGATCTTCGAGGTCGGCCATCGTCGGGGGTGATTTCACGGGAGCATCCATGTTTGTTATCGGCCGCTTCCAGCGCCGTCGGCGTTTGTAACGCTTCAGTTGGATTCGCGGCGGCTGGAAGCCACCGCTACGTGCAGGGCGCGCGAGGCGCCCTACCTCATCGTTCTCACTGTGATATCGATCGTTCGCGCCCCGCGATGAAGCCGCACCGGCACCACCGACAACTCTCACGCGATTGTCCGGGGGATCTTAGGGGGATGCACCCTGCGGAGAGATTGCCAGTTGTTCCGTTTCGCCACTGCAATTGTCCCTCACCCGCGAAACCGCGCCCCGTGCACCCCGCCGAACCGCACAACCTGCACAAATCGCTGGCAATCGGCACGAATCACCGTTGAGTGATTCAATTCATTCCAGCCGTCGGTTCGATAACTGTCGATACGTGCCGATCGTGGCACCCTCCCCCCAGGAAAGGATTCCCCGATGGCTTCCGCGAGCACCCTCTCCGCGCCCCCGCTTCCGCGTCGACTACTGAACGACCTGCTGCTGCACTCCAACGTCACCCCCGGCAGCCGGATCCTCGATCTCGGTTGCGGCGACGGCAGCCTCGTCGACTACCTGAACGCAATGGGCTTCGAGGCCCAGGGCTTTCGCGAAACCAAGACCACCAGCGAACACCTCACGGGCCACGAAACGATCGTTAACGGCAACGCGGCATCGGGATACCCGTTCCCGCCGCATCGCTTCAATCTCATCATCGCCCGCGACATGGCTTGCTATCTGAAGCAGTGGAACGCGCCCGAACTGTACATCACGACGGCCAACGTCCTCTCGTCGCTCGTCGCCGGCGGCAAGCTCGTGATCCTCGAACCGGTCAGGCCGCACGGCGAGCCCGATGCCGCCCGCATCGAATGGCTCTCCGACCACTTCTCGTGGTTCCCGGCTCAGTGCCAGCCACGGCAGTATTCCGAAGGGATCAGCTGGTTCCTCAAGCTGCGTTTCCTGCGCGACCGCCGTCTCGATCAATGGCTGATCACCATCACGGCCCCGACGCCGAACCCCAGCCGTCTCGAATGGCACCGCCTCGCCTGCCAGATCGCCCAGTCGGTGAACTCATCGAACAAGATCGTGGCGTGAGCGACGTGGCATGGCCAACCTTCCCCCCGTCCACGGAGTGACCGAAGGGGGCGTCGTAGAACGGGCTTCCCAGCCCGTCGTCCAGGAGTCAGAGAACATGAACGTCCTCACGCTCGG
Source organism: Planctomycetaceae bacterium (assembly GCA_031402175.1). Lineage (GTDB taxonomy): Bacteria > Planctomycetota > Planctomycetia > Planctomycetales > Planctomycetaceae > JANNSB01. The sequence goes on along the minus strand of JANNSB010000601.1, from coordinate 4,997 downwards.
CTCCCCGCTCCCTGCTCTCTGCCCCTGACGGGGGCGACAGAAAATAGCCCAGGGCAACGCCCTGGGAACCGCTTGACAGTCTCGGAGAGCGACACGCCCACTCGATCCAAGCCCACTCATTACTGGAACAACCGAGTTTTCTTGAGTACATAGCCTGTCGGCTTTTTCTTCTTTTCGACTACGCCTTCGTCGAGTAAGCGGTGCAGCCAAGACTTAGCTTGCGAGTTTGACACGTCGAGTGCGGCTGCCACCTCCGCCTCTTTCATCGGTGCTTTTAGCAGCCGCTCCATCACGACACGGACGGCTATGAATAGGTCTTCTGCAGGTGTGGATGTGGTTTGCACTGCAAGGTTTGTCGCGTTGTGATTGGCCTCGGTTCCGTTGGGTGATGAAGGGGTTGCGCTGGGTACGGTTGCCATTGGCTGAACTGCAGATTGTAGTGATCGAAACGGCTCAGATATCGCTTGTGGCGCATGGGTTGCGTCGGATGACCCGTCGCTCGAATACGGCAAGAGTCCAGCTTGGGACGGGGCCATCTTGGTCGGTAAAGGCTCATCAAGAACCGCATCGAATGAAGTCGCGTCATGAGGGTTGGGCCAGAGTGTAGCGCCTTTTTGTCGCAATCCATCAAGGCCAGCGGACAGTCTTCCGGTCGATCTAACGTATACGGGCACAAGTTTGAGTTTGTCCAGTTGCTCGATTGCGCCAGCCCAGGTTCCACCCTTGTTGAGATCTGAGCTAACCACCAAGGATGCATCAGCAAGTGCATAGATCAGTTTGTTGCGTTGCATGGCATTGCCGACACTGAAGCCCGCGCAGGGGTCGTAAGGCGAGATTAGCGCCAACTGGCCATCGAGCAACAGATTCCGATTCTCGCGGTTCATCGCCTTACTTTCGAGACTATCGGCGAGAACCCCACAGACCTTGCCGCCCTCTTCCAACGCGCCTCGCATGGCCGCCTGATCGATGCCTCTTGCACCTCCAGAGACAAGCGTCCTTCCGGCACGAGCTGCGAGGCGACCCACCTCCTCTGTGTAGTCAATTAACGAGTCATCCACATGACGCGATCCGACCACTGCGAGCCCACGGGTTCCGAGTAAACTGATGTCGCCGCAGCCGTAGAGAACCGCTGGGGCGTCTTCTCGCAATCGGGATTTCAGTCGCTGGGGGTATTCGCCATCTGCACGGCTCACCACCCAAATGGCGCGGGATTGCCAACGCTCGATGGCTTGGCTCAACAAGAAGCCACGACCCAACAATTGCTGCAGACGAGTCCCGTCGATCACAGTGTGGCAATCTCGAACGAGTTCAGCGGCGTCTGCATGCACTAGATCGGCGGGCTGACGTTGAATGTCGCGTAAGTAGCGGGCGAGGCGTTTGTATTCACCGGGCGACAGCAGTTCATTTGACGTAGAACCGCCTCCGACCATCAAGGGGGCCGTGAGCAGCAGAATCACTTGAGTGTTGGGTGATAGGACTGGGGTCATTGGTCGCGTCCGGCTTGAGAGAGCGCTAGGGGCCACACTTCGCCGCTGCCGCCCCTGCGCAGGAGCCACGCGGACACCGTGAGCGTCCAGCGCGAGTCCACCATATCGTCGACCAAGAGCACCGGGCCATGTGGTACTGGCTGGTCGTTCAGCGAAAGCGAGCCGTCGACATTGCGCGCTTGCTGTGTACTGTTCGCCATTGTTTTCTGTTCCGCCCTGTTGTCTGTTTTCTCGATGATCCATTGAAACGGCAGACCCAAAGCGGCAGCCAGGCGCCCTGTGAAGTTCCGCACGAGATCGGGGTGACGAATTGATGGAACGCACGTTACCCAGGACGGTGAAGGTTGCGGGTTCCACTCCCGAAGCATTTTAACGCACGCCTCGACCAACTCGTCAGAAAAGTTACCGTCTTGGTATTTGCCTTGCCTGACAAGGCCACCCCAACCTGCGTCACCCCAGATGCAAAGTGCTTTGCCGGGTTGCGCCTGATGGCCTGAAGCAATGGACCCCACGAGGCCGTAGTGTGGCATCCCCCCGTCAGGCCATCTCTTGCGCGGACCGATGGGCAGGTTGGTTCGGCGCAGAAAGGCAACGGCTTCCTGAACCAGTTCCGCGTTCACGCTTGTTGAGAGGGGATGCAGCGTTGGTGGGGTGACCGCGCTTGGATCACCGTCGAGCGCCCCAATCAGGAAGCCCATGTGCCGGCCAAACGGCAGATTGACGTAAGTCTGCATTTGTTGCTGTTCAACGCGCCGCATTGCAGTGAGTCGTTCAGCCCGTTCCCAGAATCCATCGTTCAGTGTTGCCGCGGTGAGCTGCCACTTGCTGCCTTGCTTAACGATTGGAGCGGGCGATTCGAGCGAGAGCAATGCGATCGTTTTCTCGACCCGCCCCTTACTCAAGTTTACCTTGCCAAGCAGTTCAGACACAGACAAGCCGTTTGGCTCCTGTTCCAGTGCGCCCAAGACATCGGCGACTTCCTGCCGGGTCGGAAACGCGGTCCGGATAAACCAATCCGTGATGTCAGACTCTTCCCGGCCGCTAAGGAGTACACCGTAGGCCGAGTCCAGGGCGCGTCCTGCCCGGCCAACTTGCTGGTAGTACGCAACGACCGATCCCGGCATCTGGTAATGAATCACAAACGAGAGATCCGGCTTGTCGTAGCCCATTCCCAACGCGGTTGTTGCGATAAGCGCCTTGACCTGGTTATCGAGCAGCGCTTGCTCCAATTCTTCCCGACGATCGCCGGTTTCACTCGTGTAGGCTTCCACAATGAAATCGCGAGTCCTGAGCCAATCGGCAACCTGGTTAGCATCACGTACCGTCAGAGTATAGACGATACCGTGACCCGAGAGTGTGGCGAACTGCTCTGCCAACCAAGCGAGACGCTCGGCTTGGCTCGGTAGGTGGATGGTCTGCAATGTTAGCGAGGTGCGATTCAAATCGCCGCGTGAAATGTTCAGAGTCGGTCCAAACACAGCACGTAGATCCTCCATGACGCGGTTGTTTGCCGTCGCTGTTGTGGCTAGGAGTCGCAGATTGGGTGGCAGCGTCCTGACAATCCTCTCTAATAGTCGGTAATGCGGGCGAAAGTCATGTCCCCAGTCCGAAATGCAGTGCGCCTCGTCGATCACCAGCAGGGAAATCTGTGCCGAGATCCGTGCAAGCACTTGCGTGTTGAATCGTTCATTCGCCAGCCGCTCAGGTGAAATCAAGAGAATGTCGATTTCATTGCGGGTAAGAGCGGCTTCGACTTGCCTCCATTCGCTTTGATTGTCGGAGTTGATTGTAGCGGCGCGCACACCCATCCGTTCCGCTGCAGCGATCTGGTTCCGCATCAGGGCGAGCAGTGGCGAGATAAGAAGCGCTGGGCCGTTGCCCGATTCACGAAGAAGCTTGGTTGCGATGAAGTAGACGAAGCTCTTCCCCCAACCGGTCTTTTGCACTACCAACAACCGGCCTCGACCTTCGACGGCGCTGCGAATCGCTTCTTCTTGGCCGTCACGGAATGTCGCGCCAGCCAGCCCCGACCCCAACCTGAGGAGTTGGAGCGATCTGTCTGGATCGTACTTCATTCCTGCTCGCCCGGTCGACTACTTGCAAAGCTTCTGTATCACTCAACGGAGTGAATTGAGAATACCAGCGAGCTTCGGGCGGTCAACCTCCAGACACGGCGGGGTGGCATGTTTTGGGTGCCGTGCCTGCATCGCGAGGCAGGCACGGCATGCGGGGCGCGGGGATGGTGCTCGGTGTCGGAGTCGTCTGTCGCCCCTCGCGGGGCTTCGCTGGTCGTGCGTTCGCGGACCCAGGACTTGCGTCCTGGGCTATTCTCGGTCGCCCCTGTCGGGGCTGCGGAGCGGCGACTCCTGACCCCTGACACCCGATTCCCATCCGGCCTGGGAAGGTCGGACTACGGACTGTCGCCTCCCGCCAAGCCCCAAGCCATTCCGCGCAACCGCGACCGTAAGGGTGGAGAGGTTCTCGATGGACAATGACAATTCGACCGCACTCTTTTTTCCGGCTGCTGCTGCATCTCCTTCACATCGAGGTAGTCGCGCGGTTCGCCTTGTCCGTTGGAGGAGGCGAAGAATGCAAACTCAGCGACCAGCGAGTTGCGCATGCGAGACGTTCGTGCCGATCCGTGCGGAGAGGGAGGGCGTCGCCCTCCTCCTTCTTCTTCTTCTATTCGGGCAAGCAATACATCGCCGAGCGGCCCGTTTCCCCTCCCCATCGGCCTGGCGATCGTTTAGCATGCAGCGACTGCCCGCCAGATGCCCTCACCCCCTCTCCCGAGGGGAGCGGGGAGCATTAAGTTCGCTCCCACCCACTCCTCCCGCCGTGCAGCTTCCTCACCTTGAACTGAAACGACGCCAGTTCCTGCAGGTCGGCTACTCCGGCCTCGTGGGGTTGGGACTGCCTGCGGCGTTGGCGTCGCGTGCCGCGGCGACTGAGGCCGGTGCGAGCGAACCTACGAAGTCGCCGAAGTCGATCATCATTATCTTTCTGACGGGGGCGCCGAGTCATCACGATACGTTCGACCTGAAGCCCGAGGCTCCCGCGGAGATACGCGGTGAGTTTCAACCGATCGATACATCGGTGCCGGGCATTCGCATCTGCGAGCACTTGCCGCACCTCGCCCAGCAGGCGCATCGCTACGCGCTGGTTCGCAGCTTATCGCACAACGACAACAACCATTTGATGTCGACCCATCATGTGCTGACGGGCGAAAAACAGCCGGGCGGGTTCTTCGACAAGGTCGCCTCGCGGGATGACTGGCCGTGTTACTCATCCGCCTTGCAGTTCCTGCGGCCGCGCGACGATGGCCTGCCGAGCGGCGTCAACCTGCCGACGTTTCTCATGTCGGCTCCGCTCACCTGGCCGGGCCAACATGCGGGATTTCTCGGACCCAACTACGACCCGTGGCAAATCACCGGCGACCCGGACTCGCGAGACTTTCGCGTCGATGCTCTGACGCTGCTGAACGGCATCGATGTGCAAAGACTCGATCGC
>JANNSB010000600.1:0-9872 GCA_031402175.1 Planctomycetaceae bacterium | reverse complement strand
CATCAGGTGCGGGCCGATGGCGAAGACCTCGCGAGCATGAAGCTACGCTACGTCGAGTCGCCGCAGTTTCATTCACGTCAGGACCTGCTTGGCCGCCTTGATGAGTTCCGTCGTTCGGCCGACCACACCGGACTCGGTGACATCGATGAGAGTTACCGCCGCGCGTTTGAAGTGCTGACATCATCGCGGCTCGTCGATGCCCTCGACGTCGAGCAGGAAGACTCGGCGCTGCGTGAACGCTACGGCAAGGGATCATCAGACCATCTCGGCGACGGCGGGCCGTTGTGGAACGATCAACTGCTTGTCGCCCGGCGTCTGGTCGAGGCCGGCGTGCGCGTGGTGACGGTGGCGTATGGTTTCTGGGATACGCACGGTGGAAACTTCAACCATTTGAATCAGCATCTGCCGACGGTCGATGCGGGGCTGTCGACGTTGATCGAAGACCTCAACGATCGCGGACTCAACGAAGATGTGAGCGTCGTCGTCTGGGGTGAGTTTGGACGCACGCCGAAGATCAACAACGAGGCTGGCCGCGACCATTGGGCTCCCGTGCAGTCGGCCCTGCTGGCCGGCGGCGGCATGCGGATGGGGCAGGTCATCGGCAGCACCGACGACACCGCCGCCTATGTGGCCGACCGTCCGGTGCACTACCGCGACGTGCTGGCGACGATCTACCACAACCTCGGCATCGACCCGCACAGCTTCGTGCGGGATGAAAGCGAGCGTCCGGTAATGATCATGCCGGAGGACGCGCGGCCGGTGGGGGAGTTGGTGGGATGAGTGGCATCACTCCGCCTCCACCAGCCCCTCAATCTGCTCCTCAATGTGATCCAGCACCGCGGGCAGGTAGATGATGCTCGTGTAGTGGCCGCCGGGGAATTGGATGTGGTGGTCGTCGGGCAGGTTCGCGGCTTCGAAGAGGGTGAGGGCGTTGGCCAGCGGCACCACGTCGTCGTAGGCAGCCGTGTATTGCCAAGTGCATGTGGGGTTGAGTCGGCACGCCGTGCGCGACGGCTCGGAGTGCCACAGGAGTTCTCGCAGACGTTCGTCGGTGTAACCTGCCTCGGCCAGGCGTTCGCGAAGTTTCGCGGTGTCCTGCTGCCCCGACTGCAACATCGAATACAGGTCCGCTCCAGCGAGAAAGATAAATACGCTGTCGAAGCATGTATCGAGGCTGGCGGCGGTAGTCGTCACGAATCCGCCGAGACTCGTCCCCTGAATGGCGATGTGTTCCGGCAGGTCGGGTATCGCCGCGATCGCATCGCGGGCACGCCTTACGTCGGCGATTCCCTGACGCATGCCTTGCAGCAGACTCGCCTCATCAGGTCGCGGTCCCGGTCCGCGCCGTTCGCCGTAGTAGGGCAAGTGAATCATGAAGACATGCAGTCCCCGACTGCGCAGCCCGGCAGCAATAGTGCGGCCCACCGTCATACCGGAACCCGATTCGTGGATGACGAGCACCGATGCGACCGATTGCGTTTGATCGACCGGCATGTACCACTCCATCGATACGAGATCGTTCACCGCATTGCCCGAAGGAATCGGCGAGGGAAATCGCACCAGCCGGTCGTAGTCGCGGTCGGTGACTGCTTCCCAGGTCACTTCGAAGTCGCTCGGATCCCAGACGAACTGGCTCACGCATTGTTCGGCGTCTGTCCACTCGGCTTCGGCATGCTCGGGAGCGAAGGCAAACGTATCCCGGGCCGTGTTGCGTCCAGCCGCGTCCTCCAAGCGGTCCGGTTCATCGGCGATGACGCCGCCGAACGATGCCAAGGCAATCCCGCACGAAATTGCCGCCGACTTGAGAGTGTTGAGCACCATATGGGATTCCTGATGAAGTTAGCCCATGATAGGCCGCACGTCCGTCGGCCGCACGCCATGCGCTTCCGTGCTGCGGTCTGCGCGAGGCGCAACGGGTCGTTCCTGTTGGCGAAAGGAGGGGGTTTATTCGACCTCGCCCGCGCACATCGTATCGAATCTGATCGATGTCACGCATAGACGACTGATGCGCTTTGAGCGGTTGGCCGCGCGAATCCTCAAGGACCAATTCGACAGGCCCGATGAAAGACTTGTCGTCGCGGAACTGTTCCTGTCACGCCGCAGCATGCGTTGCCCTCATTGTGATCATCGTGATTCGCTGGCCCGCAGCCGGTCGAAAGACTCGTGGGTCTGGCGGCTGGTGCTGCGCCGCATGGTGCGCTGCCACTGGTGCCGCAACCGATTCCTTATTCCGGTGTGGACCCGCCTGCCGCAAATCGGTCTCGACTTGCTGTCGAGATCGATCGACCCTGGCATCGAGGAACGCCGTTCGCCCGCAACCGGCGAATCGCATGCCGCGTGAGTGTCGCGGACGCATAGTACGATGGACTGCGGCACTTGCTCCGCGACGAGGCCAGTTGTGTCCCCTGCCGACGTACAGTCCGCAGTGACCACGTCAATGATTCGTGACACAGGTTTCAGGGTTCGCTTGACACCTCTCTCGTCGTTATGTAACTTAGTAGTTACATATGAAGCCCGACTCGATGGATGCTGTGTTTCAGGCTTTGGCACACCGTCATCGCAGGAAGATTCTCGATCTCATCAAGAGCATGCCTGGTTGCAGCGTCAACGACCTCCTCAAGTATTTCAACATCAGCCGTATCGCGGTGATGAAGCACTTGCGCGTGCTCGAAGAGGCCGACATCATTATTTCGCAAAAGATCGGGCGCACCCGGGAACTGCATTTTAACGTCGTCCCTATCCAACTCATCTACGACCGTTGGACAACCGAGTACAGCCAGTTCTGGGCGAGCCACGTCACCGACATCAAGTTCAAAGCCGAAGCCAAGGCCAAACATGACCGCGACCACTAAGCTGGTGCACCGCGTGCGGATCAACGCGCCGATTCAACAGGTGTGGGACGCCCTCACCAAGGAAGGTGAAGTCCTCCCGTTCTTCTTCAATTCGGTGCTGCATACTACGACGCTCGCGCCCGGGGCGCCGATGCGGATGCGCACCCCCGACGGAAAATTCACCGGCGTCGTCGGCGAAGTGCTGGAGATCACGCCCCCCTTTCGCTACGTCACGACGTTCAAGTTCACGAACTTCGATGACCCCGTGTGCAAAGTGACTCATGAACTCAAGGAAGTCGACGGCGTCGTGGAATACACGTTGACTTCCGAAGACGTCGCCGTCGGCACCAAGACCGAGAAGCAGATGCAGCAGGGAGGGGCCTTCATCACGAAGACGCTTAAGGGATTGGTCGAGAACGGGAAGCCTCCGTTTTCGTCGCGACTCATCCTCTGCATGATCTCGCTCTTCTCGTGGACCACACCGAAGATCTGTCGCAGTGAGAACTGGCCGCTCGACAAACCGATCCGTTAGTTACCGAGGCACAACATGGCGAAATCCCCCGAAGAAATGACCGCATCGATGATCGCCAACCTCGCCGACAAAACCGGCAAGTCGCTGGACGAGTGGGTCAAGGTCGTTCAGAAAACGAAGCTCACGAAACATGGCGAGATTGTGAAGCATCTGAAGTCCGAGCACGGCGTCACCCACGGTTACGCCAATCTCATCGCGATGAAGTCGCTCGAAGTTGATGCACCGCCGGCAGAGGGGGATGATCTCGTCGCCGCCCAGTACAGCGGCGGCAAGGCGGAACTCCGCCCGATCTACGCTGCGTTCATCAAGGCCATCATGCAGTTCGGCGGCGATGTCGAGATTGCGCCGAAGAAAGCTTACGTGAGCCTGCGACGGTCAAAGCAGTTCGCCATCATCCAGCCGTCAACGAGTACGCGCGTGGACGTCGGCATCAACCTGAAAGACGCTCCGGCCACAGCCAGACTCGAAGTCTCCGGCAGCTTCAATGCCATGGTCAGCCACCGCGTTCGCGTCACCAATGCCAACGAAGTGGACGCCGAACTCATCGCCTGGCTCAAGCAGGCGTATGCAAAGTCATGATGTCGGCAACCGCAGTCGTTTCGGTCACCCGACCATCAGTTCGTCGGCGTCCTTGGCGGCGGATTCCATGACCAGTACGAACGACTTCGCGAACCGGTCGCTGGCGTCTCGAACGCCGACCGCCTGCAACAGGGCGATTGATTCATTCGTTGTCGGATCGTAACCGGCGGGGCTGCCGAAACGCTGCAGGTGGTTCGCCATGTGGTCGCAGGCCGCGCACAGCGCAACCAGCCGGCAGAATTGTTGTGCCTGCATCGGCTGATGGTGGTACATCACCACTTCAACGAGCGGTTCAGGAAGTTTGTTGGCGGCAGCATACCAGCCGCCGATCTCGCAATGGTCGGTGCCGATAATGCTTCGTTCGTACTCCAGGATCGCGGGCGTTTCTTCGAAGTTGAGGGCATCGATCTCGGCGAACTTCTCAGGCAGGCTGACGGCAAAGAGCGTGCGTCCGAAGTCGTGGATCAGTCCCGCGGTGAACTCCTCACCCTGGAAGCCGGCATGCAGCACGCGGTTCAGGTGCAGTCCGAGCATCGCCGTGACGAAACCGTGTTTCCACAAGTGTTGCCGAATCGACTCTTCCTGGAACGACATCTTTTTCATGAGGGCCGTCATGCTTGATGTGAGAATCAGATTCTTGCACTGGCGGAAGCCCAGGCGCGATACCGATTGATGCAGGCTGACGATCGGCGTCCCCGACGAGTACATCACCGAGTTGGCCATCGACAGAATGTCGGATGCCAGTTTGACATCGCGCTCGATGACCGCCGAGAACTCGGCGATCGAGCAGTTGGGATCCTTGGTGATGTCGAGCGCCTGCATGGCGGTGGCGGGCAACATCTTGAGTTCGCCAATCGACTTGCGAATCCGGATTTCGATCTCCTTGGACAGCGTTGTCGATTGAGCAGTCGTGGACATCGAATCCTCCGAGGGACACTAAGGCGAATGTTCGTCCGGGAGATCGGATCTCCAGGCGCGCGACGGCCTAAGGGACGGACCGTCAGACGAACTCTTGCGGAAAGAATCGACACTTCCCGCAAGAATTTGCCCGCAATCAACAATTGCCCAATCGATTCGGTCGGCGTTCGATGTCGGTAGCTATTGCAGCGATTCGACCTGTCACGAACTGGGATTTCAGATGAATCTGACTCCATCTGACATCTATCAGTTTGACATTCTGCAATTCGTGATTTGGTCGCAACACGGGCCGCTCTGCAACTCGATGATTTTCTGTAGGGAATGCCCTCCGTGGCATTCCGGAAGCGGAATGTTGTTTGCATCGACAGGACCACGACTTCGGTAGCCACGACTTGGCAACGCAAGATGCAATGTCACGAGAACGTTCGTTCTTCAGCCAAGCGTTATCTCGCAAGCCGGAACGCCACCGAGGGCGTTCCCTACAAGACTGTTCGTCCAACACGAACAAGCAGGAAAGAAAAAACGCTGAGAAATCTGCAGGTTGGGATACCCACCGCCGCAGGCTCGGCTATACTCATCAACCAACTCCGTTTTGTATTCCGCGGGGCAGATTCTCGGGTTTCTTTCAGAGGCATGCTCGATGAGCCAATCCGGTCGCAGCAGTGGTAAATTGGTCGATGTCACTTCACGTCGTCGGTTGCTGCAGGCCACCGGCCTCGCCTCCTTGCCGCTCGGTATCCCCGGCATGGTCGCCGCCGGCGTCGATGAGAGCCGTGGAATGACCGGAGAAGCCACCGACCGCTCGTGCATCTTCATACTGCTTTGCGGCGGACCCGCTCAGCTCGATACATGGGACTTGAAGCCCAATGCTCCCGACACTATTCGCGGACCGTACCAGCCGATCGCAACGCGCGTGCCGGGCATGCGGATCAGCGAATTGCACACGCGCATGGCCGACCTGACCGACAAGTTCTCGCTCATCAACTCGATGACGCACGTCGGCAACATCAGCAATCACTTCGACGCGATGCACCACTGCCTGAGCGGTCAGGCGGGCTCGCCGGCCGATGCGCCCTATCTCGGTTCAATTGTTGCCAAGGTGCGGCCGAGTGAGCGGACGATCGCGCCGTACATGTGGCTCATCAAGTGCGTGGGAGATCCCGTCTTCTGCGCGGCCGGCATCGGCACCGGCGGACATCTTGGCGCGGCGTACAGCCCACTCTTCGTCGGATCGGCGACGAACCATCCCGCGATGCCGGAGTTTCAAGCTCCTGATGAGCTGCAAGCCGCCGTCGCGGTCGACCGCATGCTGCAACGACGTCAACTGCTGAGCGGTATCAGCCCCGATGGCGAGTCCAATCAACTCGATCGCAACGCCCGCGACTGGCAGGATCTCTACGGTCAGGCTTTCGATCTCACCAGTGGCGGCGCGGCCCGCGAGCCGTTCAACATCAACAGCGAGCCTGTGGAAGTTCGCGAACGCTACGGCATGCATCCGCTGGGTCAGAACCTGTTGCTCGCGCGGCGGTTGGTTGAAGCCGGTGTCGGTTTTGTAACTGTTAATGGCTGGACCGGCACTTCGCCCGATGGGGGCGGCGGCGCGCCCAGCTCAAGCTGGGATATGCATGGCGGCGAAATGGGCATGGGAAGCGCGTTCGGCAATGGCTCCTACGGCCTGGGCTGGTGTTTGCCCAAGCTCGACGAAGCGTTGTCGGCTCTGATCACCGACCTCGAAGATCGCGGCCTGCTCGAACGAACGCTCGTCGTGGTGATCGGCGAGTTCGGACGCACGCCGAACATCAACCAGAATGGAAACATCCCTGGCCGCCAACACTGGCCCACCTGCTTCTCGTCGATTCTCGCGGGGGGCGGCATTCGCGGCGGCGCGGTGTACGGCGAGTCGGACCAACACGCGGCCTATGTAAAGGACCGCCCCGTGCGTCCCGAGGATCTCGGCGCGACGGTGTTCCACTCCCTGGGCATCCCTCTCGACACCCGCCTCGGTGCTGACGGATTCACAAGGCCGCTGTCGACCGGCGAGCCGTTGCTGGAACTGTTTGGGTGATCGCGAGCGAATCCAATGCTCAATTGGTTCAAGGGGATATTTGCTGCGTCAAAGGGGATGCCGTCCCCTCCACCTGGCTCGCGCGACTCAACAGCGGGGGGGTAATCATGGCACCGGCACCCCCTTGCCTGACAATGTGCTAAAGGCTCTGACCTCGTCTCCGCGACCTGTCGCCTACTCCCTATATGGCAACTCCTGCACGCATTTGGGCGCAATGCACGCATTAACTCACGCTAACCGAAGCAAAGTGCGCGCTTTGGTGCCAGGATGTGCGACGCAGGTCATTATCTCAGCGACGTCTGCCGCAACCGCCCACGGCTAACGCTGCCCTGAAAGGATCTTTCAGGACTACCCGCTCGGCGTTGTGGCATAGAGGACATCGTCGTGGGTATCATAGCAACTCCGTTTCGCGCAAGTTCATTCGTGTGAGCGGCGGTCGACCTCCCGTTGAACTTCTTCGCGATAGCAAATTGGAGCAACCCCATGACTGACCTGAAAAGCCTGACCGAGCGTATTGACGCCGAATTCTTGGGATTCCAGAAGAGCGTCGAGGAATTCCAGGTGGCGGCACAGAGCGAGTACGAGGCCCGCGACGCCCGCTTTCGTGAGCAGTTCGTGCCTGCGGCCAAACGGGTGGTGGAACTGATCCGGCCGCGCCTGCAAGCGCTGGTCGAACGCTTTAAGGACCGTGTCAACGTCGAGCCAGTCGTGACGGAACACCTGCGCGAGGTGACGTTGAAGTTCGATTCGCCAGTGGCCCGCATTGAACTGACGTTTCGATTGAGTCACGATGCAGAGGTGAAGAATCTGGTGTTGGATCAGAATCTGGACATCCTGCCGATCCTGATGAAATTCGACTCCCACGCCGATCTCACGATTCCGATGGACAAGATCGACGACAACGCGGTCGTAAAATGGTTCGACGACCGCATTGTGTCCTTCGTGCAGACGGTCAAGGCCATGCACCAGAACCAGTACTACCTGAAAAGCCATCTCGTGGCGGACCCGGTCGCCGGAGTGCAGATGCCGAAGTACGCCGCCAAGGCGACGCTCGAAGTTGATGGCAAGACGTACTACTTCGTCAGCGACGAAACCAAACGCGAATTTGAGACGCGGCGGGCGACGGGGGCGAAGAAGTAGATTCGCGATGGATTGCTGAAACGCACATCGAGTGCGACTGTGGCCCATTTGCCATAAGGGGAGTTGACGTGAGCCGTCGCGACACGAAGAAGCGGGAGACTGCATCCGCGGAGCCGGAAAAGCTCAAGGGCAAGGACTACCTTTCGGAACTGAAACAACTGCATGTGGAGTTGGTGAGGTTGCAGGAGTGGGTGAAGCATAAGGGGCTGAAGGTCTGCGTCGTCTTCGAGGGTCGGGACGGCGCGGGCAAGGGTGGCACCATCAAGGCCATCACCGAGCGCGTCAGCCCGCGAGTGTTCCGCGTCATTGCGTTACCGGCGCCGACAGAGCGCGAAAAGACGCAAATGTATATCCAGCGGTATCTGCCCCACCTCCCCGCGGCAGGTGAAATCGTGATCTTCGACCGTAGCTGGTACAACCGCGCCGGCGTCGAGCGGGTAATGGGATTCTGCACCGAAGAGCAGTCGCGCCGCTTTCTGCGGGCCGTCCCGCTCGTCGAGAAGGCGATCGTCGAGTCCGGAATCATCCTGTTGAAATACTGGCTGGAAGTGAGCCCGGAAGAGCAGACTCGCCGGCTCGAAGGACGGATCAACGACGGCCGCAAGATCTGGAAACTGTCTCCCATGGATCTCAAGTCCTACAGCCGCTGGTACGACTACTCCCGGGCGCGGGACGAGATGTTCTCGCAGTCGGACACCTCCTGGGCGCCGTGGTACGTTGCTCGATCCGACGACAAGAAGCGGGCCAGACTGAATATCATCCGGCACCTGCTGAGCCACATCCCCTGCAAAGACCTCCCGCGCGAAGAGATCAAGCTGCCCAAACGCCAAAAGGCCGACGATTACCGGGAGCCGGACTATCCGTTCAAATTCATTCCCGAGACGTGCTGATACGGGAAGTTGGGGTGAAAAGAGGGCACGTCGAACAGCTTGCGACGTGCGACTCAGACTGCTGCAGTCCTCGTAGTGGTCCGTCTATCGTTGAATGTCAGGCAACAACGACGCACGTTCAGCGATTGTTCCAGGACGGGAATGTCTGGGCCACCTGACACTTAACGATAGACGGACTAGTAGTGGTCCGCCTATCGATGAATGTCAGGCGGCCCAGACATTCCTGACTGGGCGAAGCGGCGAGTGGCACTGTCATTTTCAAATGTGTGCCACCAGTGGAGTGTTGTAAGCGGATTTCGCAAGTCCTGCAGTCGTTGACGAACTTTCAATGCCCATCGGCAGCCGTGGAGGCTGCGGAACCGGTCTTGGGCAGCAGTCGCATCAGCAGTCCCATGCCGAGAGCCGCACTGAGCGCCGAACCGGCGAGGACTCCGATCTTCGCGGTGACGAGCAGCTCGTCGTCCAAGGCTAGTTCGGCGACGAACAGCGCCATCGTGAACCCGATGCCCGCCAGGCAGCCCGCGGCCGCCATGACTTGCCAGTTCACCCCGTCGGGCAATTTGGCCATGCCCGATTTCACGACCAGCCAACTGCTGCCCAGAATGCCCAGCGGCTTACCCAGCATCAGGCCGAACATCGCCGCCAGCGCGACCGGTGTGGCCAGCGCCTGGGCCTCGATCGGCACGCCCGCGTTAGCCAGGGCGAAGATCGACATCACGACAAAGCTCGACCAGGGATGCAGCGTGGTCTCGAGATACTCCAACGGTGAAATCGTCTCACGAGCCATGTGTTGAAACTGCCGGACTTTCTCTCCCCGGTGCTCCAGTGTGCTGAATTTGTCCCCCTCGAAGACGTACTCGGCGCGCCGCAGCATGTTCGCGAACGCGCTCTCGCTGAGGTGCGCCCTGGCGGGCGTC
>JANNSB010000599.1:0-5642 GCA_031402175.1 Planctomycetaceae bacterium | reverse complement strand
CCGGCCGATCAGGTCGAAGCGGCGCGCGATGTCGACCTTGGCGATCTTGGGCTTGCGTTGAAAGAGTTTCTTTAGGAATTGCATGCGTCTTGCACGGCGTGGCCGCGGCCCTGGAATGGCTCGTTCAACGGATGAAGTAGTCGATGATCCGTGAGATTTCGCCTTGCATATCGCTGCGCGGAACAATGCGGTCTACGAAGCCATGTTCCAACAAGAATTCACTGGTCTGGAAACCCTCGGGCAGCGACTTCTTCACGGTGGCCTTCACGACGCGTGGTCCGGCAAAGCCGATCAGAGCACGGGGTTCGGCGATGACGATGTCGCCCAGCGACGCGAAACTCGCGGCCACGCCGCCCATGGTGGGATTCGTCAGGACTGAAATGAACAATCCGCCCGCCTGATGATACCGGGCCAACGCGGCGGAGACTTTCGCCATCTGCATCAGCGAGAGAATGCCTTCGTGCATCCGCGCTCCGCCGCCGGATGCGCTGACGATGACCAACGGGAGCTCCAATTCCTGCGCCTTCTCGACGGCTCGCGTCAGCTTCTCCCCAACGACCGAGCCCATGCTCCCCATGATGAACGACGAATCGGTAATCCCGAAAACGAGCGGTCGGCCACGAAGGTAACCCTTACCAACAATGGCGGCATCCCGCATTCCGGTGCGCAGTTGCTCTTCTTTCAGTCGGTCACGATAGGGCTTCTTGTCCTGAAACCCCAGCGGATCCTTGGGCGATAATCCGGCGAACCACTCTTCGAAACTGTCGCTGTCGAGCAACTGCTCGATGCGTGTTGCGGCACTGACATAGAAGTGATGTCCGCAGTCGTTGCAGACGCCGAGGGACAGGTCGAGATGCTTGCGAAAAATCGTCGCCTGGCACCCGTCGCACCGGACCCAGAGACCTTCGGGGACACCCCGTTTTTTACGTTCGGGGCGTTCCACGCTATCGGGAGGCAGAGCCTCGTCGCGATCGTCGAAACGTTCCGACGAGTTTTCCAAGTCCGCTCTCCTCGCTGAAAGCTGCCGGTGACCAATCTCTTGGGGGTTTGGGGAACGCCCGGAGTATAGCAACGATTCCGCCGCCCGGAATCCGCGCCGTCACTTCGAGTCGAGCAGATGAGCCGCGAGAACTCCCTTGCCGCGGTGCATCGGGACGATTTCCACGAGCGGTGCGCGGTTGCGGTCTCCCGTCGGCAACGCCAGAGGTTCGCCCGTCACGACGCTGCGCACGATGGCCGCCAACGGCTCCGGGACGACAATTCCAAAGGAAATACCGCGTTTCAGGGGTCGCTTGAGGCACTTGGTCACTCGCGCGACCGCGTCAGTGATCGCCTCGCCATCGGGCGGTCGAATCGCCTCGGGACACTCGGACCAGCACTTCTCCAGCCGGGGGTACTGCCGAAACAGTTCGGTCCAGCGCGTTCCCTGCCAGAGGCCGAAATCGACGTTGTGCAGTCCGTCCAGTTCGACCATCGAGACTTTGACGACATCTTCGATCGCTCTGGCGGTCTGCAGCGCGGGTTCCGTCGGCGATGCGTACCAGATCTTGTGCGCATCGATTCCCCACAGCAGGTCTTTGATGCTTTCGATCTCGGCAATGCCAGCTTTGTTCAACGGAACGTCCAATGCTCCCTGAACAATCCCAATTCGGTCGTACTCATTCTCCCCAGGTCGGACAATGACGACCTGGGAGGGACGACCCTCTTCGCTTTCACTCATTCCTTTTACGTCCGCTCACGGACGTACCTCAGCAGGATGCAACGCCCACAGCCGGAGTCCACTCCGGCGAATTGTTAGCATCGCCAGTCGTCAGCATTCAGTGAGGCGGGAGGAATGTCAATAGTGGCTGTACCCCTCGCGGGAACCCGCACAACCACGAATTCTGAGGCAAACATTCACAAGTTGAGACGGCGGCGTGAGATCGGAATGAAATGCTGCAATCCAGAAGTCATCGATGCAGAGACGGCAGTTGATGCGTGCCGAGTTGCGCGAGTTTTGAGGTTGCGCGTTTACGGTTGGAATTCACGTTCTGTCTGGCCGAAGGCCATGCACATCGTAGCCTGGGGCATCGCCCGGCATCGCCCCAGGTGTGTGAGAACCGAATGCCGTTTGTTGGCTGAAAGCCAACTTCACGTGGATTGTGAGTATGGCCTTCGGCCAAACAAAAACCCTTGGAAACCATTTCCTGGGGCGTTGCCGGCGTTGCCCCAGGCTACGGTGGCAGGAGTCCTTCGGCCACAATGAACCTACTGTTTTTATTGTGCATCACTCATGCAACTTCAGATCCGCGAAGACCCGCGTCATCCGCCAAATCAGCGGTCTATCTTCTGATTGATTGGAACTCGAAATGACACTCTCCACCACCACGCCGATCCTTAGGAGTTTCGACGAAACGAAGGCCAGGGAGTTCTACGTCGGCTTCCTCGGCTTCCAGGTCGACTGGGAGCACCGATTCGGCGACGACTTTCCGCTCTACATGCAGGTCTCGCGCGACGCCTGCATCCTGCACGTCTCCGAACATCACGGAGACGCCACCCCCGGCAGTACCGTGCGCATTGCGACCGACGACATCGACGCATTCCAACAGGAGTTGATCGCGAAGAACTACCGCCACTCCCGACCAGACGTCGAGGAGACTCCGTGGAACACTCGGGAGATGGCGATCGCCGACCCCTTCGGCAATGGTTTGATCTTCTACCAGCGCAACGAGTGACGTTGTCTGGATCAGTCATCGTCGCCGTCATATTCTGTGGCGACGATGAATGAGGTCACGCTTATCCTGCAGCAGATCGAGGCGGGCGATCCCACCGCCGCCGAGCAGTTGCTGCCGCTGGTGTACGACGAGTTGCGTCGACTTGCCGCCGCCCGCATGGCTCAAGAGGCTCCCGAACACACCCTGCAGGCGACGGCCTTGGTGCACGAGGCCTACGTGCGGCTGGTCGATCAGGATGAGGCACCCAAGTGGAACCATCGCGGCCACTTCTTCGCCGCGGCCGCCGAGGCGATGCGCCGCATTCTCGTGGAGTCGGCACGTCGCAAACAGTCGCAGAAGCAGGGGGGCGAATTGCACCGCCGATCGCTGGAGGACGTTGATCCAGCCGTGCAGACCCGCCGACCCGACCTGCTCGCTTTGGACGAGGCGTTGCAGCGCCTGTCCGCGCAGCGTCCGGAGATCGCTCAGCTTGTGACATTGCGCTACTTTGGTGGTTTGACGATGCCACAGGCCGCAGAGTCGCTGGGGATCCCGCTCCGCACCGCCGAGCGCCACTGGACCTACGCCCGCGCCTGGCTGCTGCAGGCAGTGGCGGACGCGGGGTAGGTGCGCCGAGCGTTCTCATGTGTCAAAGGGAGACGGTGACCAGGAGATTGAGTGAACGGGAGCGTGCAACGCAAATGATCGCCGAGGGTGAGACCTCTTGTTGCTGCGCAACCCAGCCAGCAAGCGGCTGTGGCCACCCGCGTGGATGTTGTCGATGCATCGTAGCTGATCAAGGGGCATGATCGACTCGCAGTATGATGTCGAAGTCGTTCTCGCTGACGTCGATCCCGCCGTCATCGACGAGGTTGGGGCCAAGGGCGTAGAGGATATAGCCGGTGCCGTTGAGCTGATAGACGAATGGCGCATCGGTGTACGGATCGAGCGGCACCTCGGCAACGTAATCGGGCACAAGCTCTGACAGTTCCGCAGGATACTCTTCGTGCCGGGCACGATACGCGGCGAGCGCGAGTCCGATGGTGGCCAGACGCTGTTTGGCTTCATAGCGCGCTTGCCCTGTCACATAGGTCGTCACAGGGAGATTCGCCGGACGAACCATCAGCCCCGCGACGTCGTTGCCTCGCAGCAATGGCGTGCGCTGCAGGACAATGAAGCGTTGCAGCCGATACCACAATTCTTTAGCCGGATAGTAGGATGGAGAGTAATGTGGAGCGATCTGCTCGAACTCTTTTTCCAGGTCTCCGAACGCCAACACGCGATCCCGGTAGGTCTCTGTCGCAAACGCTTCGTGGCAACGGTCGTAGAAATAGACCACCCGCCTGGCGGCCGCATTCCAGTCGGTGTGCAGATTGGCGAAGACGCGAATCATAAATTCGGTGCGTTTGCCGAGCGGAGTCTGAGCGCGCAATTGCGACTCGTATTCGGTCCCGTGCACTGGTTTCTCGACCAAGATTTCTCGCATCGACAAATTGCCGGCGGCGTATTCCTGTAAACTGTTCAGTTCTGTAAGTCGGGACATCTCCACCCAACTCTCGGAAGCGGACTGCAGCGGCTTCCAATGCGCATACTCCCGCAGAAATCGCTCGGCGCGAGCTTCATCTAGCAGGTTAGAACACAACATTGCCTGCAAGTTCTGGAAGGCGACGCCAAAAGCAGCCATGGAAGTCAACTCGCACAGCGGCGCGCCCGAATCGTCGACCAGCTTGGCCAGTCGCAATATGCACATCAGGTCGGCCCAGGCGTCGTCGATGTTTCCCTCTCCAAGATGCCGGGTCGATCGCAATGCCAACAGGCGCGAGGCCTCCATCACAAGCCTCGGCGCCGGCTCCCCGACGAAGAACAGAAAGTTTCCGAGAGAACATGTGAACGGCATATAGAACCGCGACCGGTGGGATGCCCGGGCGACGACTTCCAGCGGGCGTTCGTTCGCATCCAGCAGCGCGTCCAGTTCGGGAAACTCTTCGGACGTCCAGGACATATTACGGGCAATTGCGGAGTCGGCCTGCATCTGCTCGATGACAGAATCGGCATCGTCGCCGTAGGATTGCCTCGCGAACTCCTCCAGCGTGACGAAGTACTCCCCGTCCTCTGGCGGAGGCGGGAGCTTGAGCAGGGAAAACACGACCTCGCGATCCCAGTCATACACAATCTCCGGCCCGAAGGCCTCGCAGAGGAGCACGACGGCGTTGTTGTCGGCCGTCACACCTTCGGAATAGCGCTGATTGAGATACGCGATGTAGTCGATGGTGCCGTGCTGGGTCAGCGGGCCGTCGATGACGGTCGTTTCGGGGGAGATCGTAAACAACGGAGGCCGCTTGCGTGTCGCGTGTTCATCGGGATCGACCGAGAACGCGCACACCGCCAGCAGCATGTAGAATGTCCGCAAGCCGACCATGCGTGGCTCCTTACGCGAAAAAATAATCGCCAATCCTCAATCTCCAATGTCCCCTTCACTCCACGTCCCAGATCGACCGCAGCAGCGCGTGTGTATCCGGGTCGATCGCGCGGAGTTCGCCGCGGACGAAGGGGTAGAAGTCGTTCGTGCCGAGATAACTCTCCGTCATCTCGGCGAAGAACTCTTTCGCGTTCGTCAGTGCGTAGTGGCGTTCCATGTGACCATCGATTCGCATCACCGATTCATAGATGCCGTCCTCGGCCGCTCGCTCATAGGCCGCTTCGATGGGGCCGTACTCCCAGCCGAGAAACTGGTCGTGATACGCATGCGCGAGTTCGTGCATCAGGCACCACGGCTGGTCGTAGTTGCGGATGTGGCTGACGAACCCCTCGGCCCGCGGGATGTGCACGGCCTTCTCCATCGCGGGGTCGTAATCGTGATCGCTGAGCCACTCGGCCCCGGGATGATACTGCATGCTTTCGAGTTCGTGCTCGTGGTCGAGATAGATCACCACCTGTTGCAGTTGCTCG
>JANNSB010000598.1:0-5640 GCA_031402175.1 Planctomycetaceae bacterium | reverse complement strand
GCTCTCGACGCTGACGAGCGTCATCTTCGACGTCCAACGCGGCCTCGAAAATCTCCCCGGCGGCGGCGAAGTTCGCAGGCGACTGCTCACGACGTCGCTCGAGAAACTTGAGGAGGTCGCAACAGAGTATGTCGAGCAGACGGTGGTCGATCGCAACACCATGGTGGCCCTATCAGATATGGGAAATGTCATTCTGCAGTTCGGCGTGGGCGACAAGTCAGATCAGAATTCGCTGGACGAATCCGCTGATGCAGCAGAATTGACTGAGGACGAGCAGAGTGCAGTCGCGCTGGCGCAGGCGTTCTACACCCGGGCCCACGAGATCGCAGCCGACCTGGCGGCGACCGATCCGACCAATGCCCAGGCACAGCGGGATCTGTCGCTCTCGTACGACAAACTGGGGGACGTGAGCCTGCAGTTGGGTGAGACGGAGTCGGCCCGGGAGTTCTACCAGCAGTACTACGAGATCAGCGAGCGTCTGTCGGCGGCCGATCCGACCAATGCCCAGGCGCAGCGGGATCTGTCGCTCTCGTACGAGAGGCTGGGGGACGTGCAGCTGCAGTTGGGGGACACGCAGTCGGCAAGGGAGTTCTACCAGCAGTCGCTCGACCTCAGCGAGCGACTGGCGGCGGCCGATCCCACGAATGCCGAGGCGCAGCGGGATCTGGCGGTCTCGTATGAAAAGCTGGGGAACGAGCAGTTGCGGCAGGGGGACACGCCAGCGGCGCTGGAGTACTACCAGCAGGGACTCGACGTCCTTGAGCGTCTGGCGGCCGATCCGACCAATCGCCGAGCGCAGCGGGATCTGTCGGTTTCGTACGACAACCTGGGGGACGTGAGCCGGCAGTTCGGCGACACCGCGGAGGCCCAGGGGTTCTACCAGCAGGGACTGGACATCCGCGAAGTGCTGGCGGCGGCCGATCCGACCAATACCCAGGCACAGCGGGATCTGTCGGTCTCGTATGAGAAGCTGGGGAACGTGAGCCGGCGGCTGGGCGACATCGCGGCGGGCCAACGATTCTACGAGCAGTCACTCGACATCAGCGAAGCGCTGGCGGCGGCCGATCCGACGAATGCCGAGGCGCAGCGTGATTTGTGGGTCTCGTACTACAAGTTCGCGCGTGTCTCGACGGCGTTGCTGGAACACGATGCCGCGATCGAGCACTACACCATGGCGATCTCTATTCTCGACCGGATGATCGCGAACGGCCAGAACGTCTCGCAGTCGCAGCAGGAACGGGAGACCATGGCGAACGAACTTCGCGAAGCCGCGCTGGACCGCGCCGTGACCGCCGACTGGGAGACATTCATCAGTTTGCCAGGAGCGCATTCGCGCCTGTCGCAACGTCTCATCCTTCTCGCCCGCGCCGGCCGTTTCGATGAGCTCCCTCAAATCGCCGAGATGCTGCGCTCCCTCGCCGCCGAGAACCCCGACAACCTCTACAACGCCGCCTGCGGCTACGCCCTGTCTGCGAATGCGATTCAACCTGCTGATGCCGAATCGCTGACATCGGAACAACAGTCGCAGCGACAGGAGTACATCAACTTGGCGATCGCCTGCCTCCGCGAATCGATCACCGCCGGCTGGAGCGACTTCGACCACATGCAGCAAGACCCCGACCTGGCCGTCCTCCGCGATCTGCCGGAGTACGAGGAACTGTTACCGGCGCCACACACGGAGTGAATCAACGCCGCATCGAGCGAGAGCCGCAAGCAATGGCAACGTGCGGGTCAGCCACTGAACCAAGAATTCCGGCCGGTGAGGGTTAGCGCCAACCAAGGGGCACCCTCTGGGTCCACCGGCCGGGGGAGCCATCCTGTGGGGACACGGTCCGCGCCCCATACCGACGGCATTGGCATTCTATCGCGGATCCATCGCCTTTTGAGGAACACTTCCATGATTAGACGCACGTTCATCGCGGTGGTTGTCGTGGGCTGCATCGCTTCGGTCGAACAAGCTTCGGCCTCGATGCTGGTCGGCGTGACCGGCGACGGGGCGGCGACGCCCGAGAGTCTGTTCTTACTCAACCAGTCCAACGCGTCCGCAACATTCATCATGTCGCTGGGAAACGGCAACGACGGCGAAACGATCGGATACAACCCATTTGATGGATTGCTGTACCACGCCTCCGGCATCAGCTCCGGCAACCGCTACTGGGAAAGCATCGATGTGCTCAACACGACGATTGTGAGTTCCGGGCCGTTGACCGGGCCCGACGTGACGGATGAAACATTTTCCATCACGTATCACTCAGCCACAGCCAGCTTTCTCGTTGCTGATCGCCTCAACGGCTTTTTTGATGTAACGCTAGACGGAACTGCGACTAAACTTGGAACGTCGTCGGGGGCCGGAGGCCTGAAGGGCCTCGCTTTCGTGGGCAACACGCTGTACGGCGCCCGTTCGTTCGGATCGAGCGGATCACTCTACGAAATCGATCCCGCGACGGGGTCGGTGCTGAACACTCTCACGGTCACACTCGATGGCGCCTCGATCAACGGCATGAATGGCCTGGCGACGAATCCCGACACCGGCGAACTCTGGGGGATCTTCAGAAGCGGTAATTTCCCTGGGATTCGGACGCTTGGGATTATTGACTTGAATACCGGAAACGCCAGCTCTGTCGGAGTCTTGTCGGATAACTTCGCGGGCATCGCTTTTGTCGACGCGGCAGCCGTAGCTGTGCCCGAGCCCACCTCTTTCGTCCTCTGTGGCGGTATGGCAATCATTGGCCTTGGCGCCAGTCGACGCAGGGCGCGCCGCGCCGATGCTCTACGGCAAAAGGATAGCTCTCATTGAAGTGATGGCACGCGGAACTGGTTGCTGATTCGGACATGAACTCCGGCCGGTGAGTCGTTAGCGCCAACCAACTCTCACCGGCCGGGCGCTGCTGCCCAGGGACACGGTCCGCGCCCCGGATGCTCGGCGACTTCATTCTAATGTGGACCGCAACGGAATTTGGAGACACCATAATGCAGTCCATTTCACGATTTGTTCTGACGCTTACTTTTATCGCCACCCTGAGCGGTGGAGATGCAACGGCGTTCGCTCAGAGGAGGGGGGGTGGATCTACGCCTCCGCCACCGGGCACCATCTACTTCCGGCACACTGGAGCGATGTGGCAGATGGATGCCGCAGGTACGCCGGCGAGTCGTATCCCATTGCCGTCTGCTCCCGATTACGGCGATCCCAGCTACTTGCGCCACGGCGGCAATCTGCGCTGGTTCGCCTATGACGTCACGTACGTCTCCGAACAGTACTCGACATTCCCGAATGACCGGCAATTCGCCGAAATCCGAGCGGGCAGCGAAGGAGGGCAGGATGAGTTGCTGCTATCCGATCCGAACCTGGAAATCATTTCGGAGCCGTTATGGGCGCCTGACGATGCCTCCGTCACGTTTATCGCTGAACGCTGGGATTTCGACGCCGAAGGGGAACCGACGGCATTCGATGCAGGTGTCTACGAATTGGACATCGACTTCAGCAGCGGAGCTCCGACGGCAGTTGGACTGGAGTTTCTTGCCGACTTGAGCACGCAACTGCGCGCGGGACCGGACGGAGTGCCGTCGTACTCGGACATGGAAATGTGCGGCCACACTTGGAACAGCGACGGGAGCATGGTTGCCTTCGGCGTGCGAGTTGACAGCGCTGAGGAACTTGCGAGCGAAATCTGGATCGCGGATCTTGCCACAGACTCGTTCCTGATGCTGGTGTCAGGGAATGGGGCCGGTTGGCCCCAGTGGTCTCCCGATGGCCGCCGAATTGCCTACAGTAGGGACGGACAAGTCGTCTGCGACCTGGCGACGGGACGCACGAAAACGCTGAATCGGACTGCTACTCAGTCCTGGGGAGGTCTGCGCTGGTCGCCGACCGGGGCTCATGCGGTGGTCTATCACTGGGACAACTTTCTCCCCGGCTACGACGCCATCTATCGGTTCACGTCCGACCTCGGGGGCAAGACGGAATTGACGAGCGGCCTCGCCGACCCACTGCCATTCCTCAACACCTACATTCCCGTCGGCTGGCGGAACTGACCGCGTGCTTCCGCTCGACGGGTGGCATTGTCGTGAGTGCCATGCCCATGTCGCGACGGGGTGGCGGGATCGCACTGCGGAGCAGAAGCGCCCGTCGCGCATGGTCCGGGGGCCCCCGTTTCACGGTGCGACGGGTGACACTGTCAAAGTGTGCCACTGGCTTTGCCAGTGTGGGCAGCGAGTTGATGTTCGTGGCTGCATCAGCGTGAATGGAGCATCAAGCTTACATCCCACTGGCGAAGCCAGTGGCACACACTCAATGTCGTCGACTCATCCCCGTCATTCATAGTCATTACACCGACGAGTGGCGGGTGCGCACTGCGGAGCAGAAGCACCCGTAGCGCGCGTTGTGGGGGCGACCGTTGCACGGTGCGCCCCCGCCACGCGCATTCCAAGACCGATGCGGGGATCCTTTGTCCCGCAGGGACGTTCGACAATGGCCCACCGATTTATCGGTGGGTACTGAGTACGCAAGTGAATCGCAAGTCCCGTAGGGGACGACAGAGGTTGATCGATGTGAGCGTCGTCCAATCGAGTTCGAGCGACGCGAATGAAGCATGCAGGAGATCCATGCGTCATCCGCAACGATCGTTCTGTTGTCCCTGTCGGGACTCGTCGGGATGTTGTCGGCATTCGCAACCCACCGTTGAAACGGTGGGCTATTCTCGTGGCGTCCCGACGGGACGCCGACCGTCGCGGTGTTCCGGGGGCTTCCGTTGCACGGTACGCCCCCGCCACCCGCCGGAATCTCAACCTGCACGGTCAAACCAACGTGGTCGATGATGTCGGCAACAATCTGGCCACCTTCGGCGGGGAGGTGGCTATCATCGCCATTTTGGATTGCTCGGAAGACGAGCTGATGCAGTCGTTGGTGGTGAACGGCCCGGCACAATTCGTGAGCGCCGAGACCGGCTCGTTCATGCAGCTCAACCGCTGCGACGAGGACGCCCCCGTGATGGAGATCGGCTGGAACCAGGATCCCAACAGTCCTCCCAGCGAGAAGCCCGCTGTCGTTCTCTTCAATCCAAACGATCCCTCGAAAACGGCTTTCCTGTCACCCAACGTCGCCGAGCTCACAGACATCGTGCTCAATCTGCGTACCTGTCTGAACTCGATCGAACTGCTCGTGAAGTGCGGACACCCGAGTTTGGCCCCCGCGGGCATCTGGATGGATCCTGAGACTCTCAAAACGCAGTCCTATGCGGATTTTGTCCAAGCCGAGGAACTGTCGGCCGAAGAAGCCTTCATCGATGAGATCACCACGTACGAGCTGACCGAGATCAACGGCAATGATCCGTTCTAACGCCGGGTGTACCTGTCAATCGCTGCGGACGGTCTCCGTTCGCTCACTCCACCATGCTGTGTTGCTTTACCGGCAGTTCAGCATGGTGGAGGTGGTTGCAGCGCCCCTGTGGTATGCCGTCCGATGACTGATCTCCTATCTGGCACCTCGAATTGTCCCTGGCATCACGCCGACGTGCCGACCACGGTCAGCACGTCTTGCACATCGATCAGCATGCGGCGGTTGTCTTCGTAGCTGACGAGAATCTTCTTGGCGAGGATTTCCTGGGCGAGGACGCGGCCCTGGCCTTGCTTGGTGACGACCGT
>JANNSB010000597.1:0-9416 GCA_031402175.1 Planctomycetaceae bacterium | reverse complement strand
TTTGTTTTTCTTTTACTAATACAACCCCCCCCCCCCGCCCGCGGGGTGGGGGGGGGGGGGTGCGGGCTCACGGCGGTACATTCGATGCTACTTCAGGAACACGAACGCCACAGCACCCAGCGCGCAACAAATGGCCAGCGTCGCCAGCATGCCGACCTTCCAGCGAAACGTCAGCACACAAGCCAAAAAAGCGATAGCGAGCGCGGGAACATCAAGTGTGGTCCAGTCGGGAATCTGCCAGTGCATCCCCATCGTGCGATAGTCATCGACCTTGTCGAACAGCGTGTGCAGCGAGAACCAGACGGCCAGATTCAAGATCACTCCCACGACGGCCGCCGTAATAGCCGACAACGCGGATGCCAGTAGCCGGTTGCCGCGGAGCTTTTCGACGTAGGGCGCACCGAGAAAGATCCAGAAGAAGCACGGGACGAATGTCACCCAGGTCGTGATGCACGATCCGAGAATGCCTGCCGCCAACGGATCGAGCGATCCAGGGTGGCGATACGCCCCCATAAAGCCCACGAACTGCACCACCATGATGAGCGGGCCGGGCGTCGTTTCGGCCATGCCGAGACCATCGAGCATTTCGCCGGGTTGTAGCCAGTGAAACGTGTCGACGGCCTCCTGCGCAATGTAGGCCAACACTGCATACGCGCCGCCGAATGTCACCACCGCCGCTTGGCTGAAGAAGACACCCTCCTTATAGAAGACCGATTCAGTTCCCAGTAATTGATGGATCAAGATGAGCGGGCCGAACCAGAGCGTCAGGAATATGGCACTGATGCGAATGGCGCGCCCCACACTGGGCCGCACGGCGGTCAAATCCAGCACATGGCCGACCACTGCGGATTCGGCGACATTCGCCTTTCCGTTCGCCTGCTTGCCATGCCCCTGAATGACGTAGAACTGATCGGGTTTCACTCGACCGCCGACGTAGCCGATCAGTGCGGCCGTGGCGATCAGAATGGGAAACGGCACATCGAACACGAAGATGGCCACGAATGATGCTGCCGCGAGCGACATCATGGTGCGATTCTTGAGCACTCGCTTGCTGATACGCAGCACGGCTTCCATGACGATCGCCATGACCGCCGGTTTCAATCCGTAAAAGATGGCTTGAACGAAGTCCGTATTCTCATAGGTCGCGTAGGCGATGCTGAGCGCGAGAATGGAGACGCAGCCCGGCAGGATGAAGAGTAGTCCCGCCATTAGCCCGCCCGCGGCACGGTGCATCAGCCAGCCGATGTAGGTCGCCAGCTGCTGCGCCTCGGGCCCCGGCAGCAGCATGCAATAGTTGAGCGCGTGCAGGAACCGCGATTCATCGATCCATTTCTTCTCTTCGACGAGTATGCGATGCATCACCGCGATCTGGCCGGCCGGCCCGCCGAAGCTCAGGGCAGCAACTCTGCACCAGACGGGAAACGCCTCGCGCAGCGAAATCGATTCGGGTGGCGATGCGTTCTCGTCCGTTGTCGAAGCCATGTTTCGTCGGCGCTCGTTCGTCGGCATGAAGGGAACCGAAGCGTAGCAACTGCATCAACTTTCTTCCCCTGGCTGTTTACGAGGGGAGCCGGCTTCCTACTGCCACTGCCCTGCATTCATCAAAATCTCATCATGTACGAATTGTCAGCCCGAGTATGGGGAACTAGAATTTCCACGTTGAAAACTCGTGGATAACTGGCCATTCCGGCACGATCCTGCGAGGCGACGACATTGGCACGTCCTTGTTCGTGCCAGAGGGTGTCAATACGACGGTTTCCTTCGGTTTTGTGGATGAGGTTTCGCCTTGCATGCCGCAGCCAGACATGCCGACCGACAATTGAGCCGGCCTCAACGGCGAATCGGAGGCTTGCAGCACAACGTGCTGACACTCAACCGCAACTTTCACCCGGTACAGGTCATCTCGGTGAAACGGGCCATGTGCCTGATCTGCAAGGGTCTGGCGGAAGTACTCCACAACGACGGGGGCCAGTTCGCGGTCTATGATTTCGACGGCTGGCGTGAATTGAGCGAACTGCAGGAAATGGTCGACGGCAGCGACTCCGACGACTGGATACGCTCGGTCCATTTCTCGATTCTCGCTCCGAAGATCATTCGGCTGCTCAAGTACGACCGCGTCCCGCGAACGATGGTGAAGTTCAACCGCAGAAACATCTTTCTGCGGGACGAATTCCGCTGCCAATACTGCGGCGACCGATTTGCGACGCAGAACCTCAGCTTGGACCACGTACTGCCACGCTGCCGTGGCGGGACAGACAGTTGGGAAAACGTCGTCTGCGCCTGTCGCAAATGCAACGTGACCAAGGGAGGCCGTACTCCCGATGAAGCCCGCATGACGCTGCTGCGCCGCCCGGTGAAGCCCTCGCGCAGCCCAATTCTCTCGCGCCAGCTCACGCAGCGTCGTTACGCCTGCTGGAAGCCGTTCCTGAGCGTGCTGGGCGGGGAACAGTCGTAGGCGCCGCCGCTCAGTTGAATCTCAAACCGGCACTTCGGCCAGCGCCTCGGTGATGAGCTTATTGATATGCCGATCGGCCAGGCGGACTGCGCCTTGCAAAGCGTTGCGGATCGAGCGGCCATCGCTGGAGCCGTGACAGATCAGGCAGATGCCGTCGACGCCGAGCAGTGGCGCGCCGCCGACTTCATGGTACTCGAATCGGCGGGAGACATTGCGGATCGCCACTTTCGCCTGATCGCGCTCGACATCGAGAGCGGGAAAGAGTTCCTGCTGGATCATCGTCATGAGGGCATTGGCCATGCCTTCGCTCACCTTGAGGACGACGTTGCCCACGAAACCTTCGCAGACCAGCACGTCCGCTTCACCCTGATAGAGTCCGCGGCCTTCGACGTTGCCGATGTATTCGCCCTGCGCGAAGCCTTCGACAAACAGCCGGTGCGTCTCGCGGACGAGTTCGTTGCCTTTGCCGTCCTCGCTGCCGATGTTCATAATGCCGACGCGCGGCTTCTCGATGCCAAGGAACTGTCGGGAGTAAATGGCCCCGATCACTCCATACTGATACAGATGCTCTGGACGCGCCCCGGGATTGGCGCCGACATCCATGAGAATCGATCGCCCCTTGAGTGTCGGCAACTCAACGGCGATTCCCGGCCGCTTCACCCCTTTAAGGAACAGCCGCGTCCGGAGGCCGGCAGCCACCACGGCTCCGGTATTGCCCGCGCTGACGACCGCTTCGACTTCACGATTCGCGAGCTGCTTCCAGCAGACGGCGATCGACGAGTTGGGTTTCTTGCGAAGAGCGTCGGTCGGCTTCTCGTCCATGCCGACAAAGCCGTCGGCTGGGATGAGCCTTAATCGCTCGCCCGAATAGCCGGACTCTTGCAGGAGCTTGTCGAGAACGGGCTGATCACCGACCAGATCGACTTCGAGGTCGAGGTTCTTAGTGAGCGCATCGATTGCCCCGTCCACATTGATGTGCGGGGCATGATCTCCCCCCATCGCGTCGAGGGCGATCCGCATGGAACTCAGTCCTCGTCGTCAGGCACGACCATCGGCCGCCCCTGGTAAGCCCCGCAATTCGGGCAGACCACATGGGACGGAACCGAGTGACCGCATTGGGCGCAGCCCTGTAACTTCATGGGCCGCCTGCCGTTATGGCTGCGTCGCCGCCGGCCGCGGCACTTGGACAATTTGCGCTTCGGAACTGCCATCGAACGTCACCAACATGAGTGAGCAAAACAACTTCTACGGTGGCGGATGGTAAGGCACGACATTTCCCAATGTCAACTGACGCCGAAAGTTGAGAATCGCGGCTGCCTACCAGTTGAAGTCGTAGCGCATCCCCAGGATGTCCGACTTCGTGGCCCCGAAGATGGCGTCATTCGTGGTGACAGGGTGAATCCAGTCGAACATCACGCGAACCCGGTCGGACCAGTACCAGTTGAACCCGAAAGTCATGTCGTTGTACTCGCCGGCAGCCACGTTGT
The DNA here is from genome assembly GCA_031402175.1 of Planctomycetaceae bacterium. Classification (GTDB taxonomy): domain Bacteria; phylum Planctomycetota; class Planctomycetia; order Planctomycetales; family Planctomycetaceae; genus JANNSB01. The sequence goes on along the minus strand of JANNSB010000597.1, from coordinate 5,474 downwards.
TGAGATTGAGGTGCGAATAGCGCGCCTTCAGCTCCCAGGCACCGGCTCCATGTTCGCAATCGGTCGCAAAGACGTTGGTATTCGGGACATTACGGCCAAACTGCGCGCCATGCTGGCCGAACATATCAAACTTGCGGTTCTCTCCCGTCAGGAAATAGCTCAGGTGGGCATACCCGCCATGTACCGTGTCGTCTCCGCCCGCCGTCATATTGACATTGCACAGGAACACTTCGCTCTGCAGGGCGACCGGCCCCCACACGATGGCCCCTTCGAGATTGCCAGTGGCCGTCGAGTCGGCGAACAGGACGCCGCTGTCGATGATTCGCGGACCTTCATGGATCTGCGGCCTCGTGCGGAATCGAACGCGATTGTCCTGGTCGTCGGTGAACAGGACGCCCGCGCCGACGTGGACCAGGTAGCGTCCTTCGTCTTCGTAGACCGGCAGCCCGGTGAGCCGACCACTGATGCGATAGCCCTGGTTGTCGTCGAGGCGCTCCTTCAAGCCTTCGCTGATGCTGTCGAAGAAGACGCCGGATGCCCAGGTGATTCGTTTGTCTTCAGTGCAATTGTACATCGCGATGCCGACTTCACGATCGGCCGAGAAGACCCCCTGAGTGGGAATCGATCGTTCCAGAAAGTTGTTGTTCGTATCGTTCGTCACCTGCTCCAGGCCGAAGGGCACGAAAAAGTTGCCGATTCGCGCACGTCCGATCCATGGGATCTCGTTGATCGAGAAATAAGCGTCCTTGACGTCGGGCGATGTGATTGTGCCGACTGGGCTTTCACCAACTGTTTCGGGTTCGAGCGTCATCTGCAGGCGGAAGTCGTAGACCTCGTAACCCGTACCTTCTCCGACGAGCCGCAAGCGGCGAAACTCGAAGTAGTTTTTGGTGTCGGGAATGCTGTCCGAGGCATCGGCCCAGTTGATGTAGTCGAGCTGCACATGGCCGCCGAGTTTGACCGTCCAGTTCCCTCCGGAGACGGCGAACGGAGGCTCCTCTTCCTCTTCCGGTTCGTCCGGCTTTTGCTCGGCCAATGCGGCCGCGACAGCGTCAGCAATTGCCTGTTCCACGGCTGGATCGATGGGCGCGGTTTCGCTGGCGCCGTCAGCAGTCGCCACGGGAGACGGTTCCGTGGTGGGGCCATCCGATTCGATGACGGGAGGAGCGATCCCTATGAGCGGCGGCGCTTCATCCTCGAACACTTCGGTCAGGAAGAGCTGCGGATCGGCTGGAATCGTCCGTGCGGGGCGCCCACCTCCAGTCTGTCCGTGGCAGACCAGGGGACTCGTGCTGAACCATGTCAGCCAGGCGGTGACTGCGATCAAGGTGACCGACAATTGAGCCGGCTTGCCTCGGGAAGAGACCACACACGCAGAGGTTACTCTGTACTTCATATCGCGGCTCGTTTCACGACGACCGCAGACCTCTGGATGTCCAGTCGGAATGCACTACGGGAGCGGCCAGATCTTGTCTTCCTGCGGGCTGCCTGTCGCCAGGTTCGAGCCGCGCGCAATCACGCCGCAGATAGCCTTATCGGCACAATCGTCAGACTTTGTGCAATCGGAATCGCGCCAAGAGACGAAAGCCTGCCAGTCGGGAACGAAGCGACTTTACTGTTAAATCTGGCTGTGCCGGATTTTCTTAATAATTCGGGCCTGATTGTGCGGACGATACCGATGGGGGCAACTCTGCCGTCGACACGCCGATACTTCGCATCCCCTGAAACGACATGAACATGGGCCTCCTCCCCAATCGGTTTCCGTTTCGTGGGTTGTGTCTGGCGAATCTGGCATTCCTCTCGGTGGCGTTCGCGAGTGTCACCCATGCCCAGGAACCGGCCGGCTTCACTCCCCTGACTGACCCGATTCCGTTTCAGGATTCGGCTCCCATTCAGGATCCCTATCGATCCGCCTTTCTGTTCGATGATGACCTGGCGCCGACGCCGGCCACCGCACCTGACCAGACCCCACTCACGTTCGAGGAGATGCTCAGCCGGCTCGAGGCCACCGACGAACGCATCACGACACTCGAAACCGACTACGAAGAATTCAAGACGGCTGATGAGGAGTTCAAGGGAGGCTGGTTCTCGAAGTTCAGCCTGAATGGCTACGCGCAGTTTCGAATCAACGAAACCGTCTGGCTGGACGATGGGTCGGCTTCGCCACAAGTCATCGGCGACGCATCGGTGGGTGAAGACCGCAGCTTTCTGATTCGGCGTGCCCGGCTGGTCTTTTCGGGTGATGTCAACGATTACATCTCGGTCTATTTGCAGTCCGACTTCGCCTCGAACGTGCCGGGCAGCGCCGACAGCAATCAGTTCGTGCAGATTCGCGACTGGTATTCTGACATTCACTTCGACAAGGACCACGTATTCCGTGTTCGAGTGGGGCAGTCGAAGATTCCCTTCGGATGGGAGAACCTGCAGTCGAGCCGCAACCGGATACCGCTCGACCGTAACGACGCCCTGAACAGCGCTTCGCGTAACGAGCGCGATCTCGGCGCGTTCTTCTACTGGACTCCCAAGGAGGACCAGGAGTTCTTCGATTATGTCATTGATGAAGGCCTGAGGGGTTCAGGCAACTACGGCGTGTTCGGCATCGGCATCTATAACGGGCAGGGAGGTTCGTTCCAGGAACAGAACGACAATCTGCATCTCATTACGCGTTTAACGCTGCCCTTCACGTTTGCAAATGGCCAGCGGATGGAAATCGGCGCTCAAGGCTACACAGGCATGTACACGGTGCTTTCGTCGGCGATCAGCCCGCTGGGCGTGGGTGCAGCCGTTTCGCCGGCGGGTTCGCTTACGACAGGCAATGTCAGCGGAATCGTTGATCAGCGGATCGCAGGTTCTTTCATCTATTACCCGCAGCCCTGGGGCTTTCAGTCGGAGTGGACGGTCGGTCGCGGCCCGGCCCTCAATCAGGCACAGACGGCGATCACAGACCGGCCTCTCTATGGCGGATACGCCATGGTGATGTACCGCGAAGTGACCGACTGCTACGGCGAGCTGTGGCCGTTCGTGCGCTACAACTACTATCGCGGCGGCTACAAGTCCGAACGCAACGCCCCCTTCGTGGACATCGATGAATGGGAGATGGGCCTCGAATGGCAATTCAACAAGTACCTCGAACTGTGCAGCACGTACACCATTACCGATCGCACGAACACTCGAGCGAACAGCACTGCCAACACGCTCTCCTACAACCAGTTCGACGGCCACCTGCTGCGGTTCCAGTTGCAGGTCCGGTACTGATTGACGCTTCAGTTCACAGAGAGGCGGGCGGCACCTCAATCTCCAGGTGCCACTCGCGAACCAGAGTCTCGCGAAGGGCGGGATCGGCAATCACGCCTGCGACCTCGAGACTCCGCAGGCTGGGCATCCGCCGCAGCGATTCGATGAACTCGGGTGTGACGCAGTGGGCGTCGACAAAGAGTTCATTCAGATTTGGCAGACCTTCCAAGTGAACGATCCCGGCATCCGTCACTGCGGGACAATAGATCAACCAGAGCTTTCTGAGTTCAGTGAGTTGGGCCAGTTTGGCGAGACCGTCGTCCGTCACCCGGCTCTGATAGACCTCGAGGATTCTCAGATCCTTGGATTGCGCTACCCAGGCCATCGCCGCGTCGCCGACCTTGCTTTCGAAGACACTAAACTCTTGCAGGTTCGGCAATGCAGACGATTTAGCGAATGCAGCGTCATCAAGATCCCGGCCTATGATGTAGAATCTGCGAATCGATGAAACTCGCGTGACGGCTTGCAGCGCCGATTGCGATGCGCCGGTGTGCCTCAGCCAGACCCGTTCAAGGTTGGCGGGATCCTGGAAGATGTCTGCGACGACTTTGTCGGTGAATTCGCTGCCTTCCAAACGCAACTCCACCAGGTCATCGAGCAGCCGGAACTCCTCAATGTCCTCTCGCGTGATGCCCCTCGGAGTCACCCAGATGAATGCTCGTGCTTCGGCGAATAAACCGATTCCCCGCAACGAGTTCCCCGGCCCGGAGTCCGAAACGAGAACCAGTACGTCACGGAGTCCGTTACCAGCTTCCCCGAACCACTCCGTAATCCATTCACTCTCATCGGTGAATCCTACTTCTGCTCCGTTCTTCTCCAACGACTTGATCGCCTGCCAGCGGCGGAAGGCGGGCCAGCAAAGTGCGGCGAGAATCGCGGTCAGGCTCAGCAGCAGCGCGACCCAGGTCACCCGCGATGGGGACCTTCGGCTGCTTCGTGACTGTCGCAGCGCGGCATCAGGCGGTGGGATTGAGTCGTGGGCCTGGTCGGTCGCCATCAAGATTCCTCAATCGAAGTCGGGATTCTCGTGTTTCGATCATATACGATGGCCGTTGATGGCAACGACAATGGTTTCGTTCACTTTTTTCTGATGGCGGCCGAATCGGGGGATTCACGTTGATCGCGCCCAATATCGCCGCAAAAGTGCCTGACTCTGTCTCCGACTGGCGCGTCGCCAACTGGCCGGCCGCGGTGCGGGACGCGCTCGGCGGGGCGGCATTGAAGAAGTTCCGTCTCGCGTTCGCCGTCGTCCTGGCACCGAGCATCGCACTCGCCGGTTACGCCCTCTGGTCGCAGCGGCCGACGCTGCTGATTTGGGCGCTGCTAGCTCTCTGGGGCTTCGGAACCGCCAGCACAGGGCCGACGGGGATCGGGATGCTGGCCAGCCTCCTCGTCGCTGCCGCCGGCGGCGTGATCGCGGTCGCCAACCGTGATGAACTGTTCGCCGCGATCGGACTGTTGCCCGGCTGCACGTGGTTCGCATCGTGTGCCGTGCTGGGAATGACGGCTTCGTATCTACTGGAGGCGCTGCGGTCGTCGCCGGAACTGGTCGAGAATCTCACCCGTCGCGGAATCCTGCTGCCCGCGACAAGTGCAAACCAGAGGGCGCCAACGTAGCTCGTCCGCGTTCACACCACTTCGCGCATCGGCAGGTTGCCCGGCTCGACCAGGTATTGCGGGGTGCCGGCGACGTCGAAGACGCGGACATTTTCGACGTCTATCCCCGCGTTCTTGTAGAGGGTCGCGAAGACCTCCTGGAAGTGGACCGGCCGCTCGCTCGGGTATTCCCCTTTGCGGTTCGTCGCGCCGATGACCTGACCGGTTCGCATGCCTCCGCCGGCCAGCACGCAGGCGTTGGCGGCGGGCCAGTGGTCGCGGCTGTTGTTCTCGTTGATCTGCGGCGTGCGTCCGAACTCGCCCCACATCACGACCGAAACATCGCGATCGAGGCCCCGTTCGTGCAAATCGGTGATGAGTGCCGACAACGCCATGTCGAGCTTGGGGAACTCCTCGCGCGACTTGGGATAGTTCATGCCGTCGCCGCCGTGCCAGTCCCAACGGCTGTAGTTGAGCGACACGAACCTCGCACCCGCCTCGACCAGCCTGCGGGCAATGCAGAAGTTTTCGACCATCTGCGGCGCGCCGTCCCGCTGGAACTCTTCGTTGCTCTCGCCATAGCG
>JANNSB010000596.1:0-4440 GCA_031402175.1 Planctomycetaceae bacterium | reverse complement strand
TCGATCCAGATGCCGGTGAAGCAGGCGCGGATGTATTCGGTGAGGTGTTGCGTGAGGGTCATATGGAGGTATGAGAGACGAAGGTGGAGAGTTGGGGGGAGTACGAGACATCAGTGCCCTTCGAGCGCAAGCTGGCCGGCTTGTGCGGGTTGATGAAACTCATTGGTGAGAGTTTCGTGAACAGTTTGGCCGAGGGTCTGCTCCAGAAACTCGCTCGCTTCGCGGCAGCTCGCGCCCGCGAATCCGCGAGTTTCCAACAGAGTCTGGCCGTTGGGTGAGATAATGAGGCGGATGGTCGTCATATCGGTTGAGCTCCGGTGTGGATCGTGAGTTGAATCGAGCCGTCGGCCAATGGCTGCTCGATGACCGCCTGCAGGGCCTGATAGACCGGGGCGGCGACGAGTTCGTTCTCGACTCCCCATTTGAAGATCAACTTTATGCGATCGATCCGGGCATTGATCGTCGACCGGCTGAGACCTCTGGCGATCAGTGCTTCGCGAATGGCCTTCAGTTTCAAGGGCCCGAATTCGTTGGCGGACAAACGGCCATAATGTTCACGAAGCGACTGAGCGGATTCCCGCATGCTGTGATACCCGCTGCTGAGCTTGCCATGTTTGAGGTAGTAGCCCTTGGCCCATGGGAGATAGCGGTAGATCAGGACGTTGATACTCAGGGACGCGCCGGGTGACACGACGTCAACGCCTGAAACCGTCGCCAGTTGGCCACTCAGCCATTCGGCGATCAGCCGCTTGTACCTCTCCTGGGCTTCGTCGGTGCCAAACGAGCCCAAGTAGTGGTCTCGGCCCTCAATCCGGACGCGAGCTTGCCCGGTCGGTTTGTGAAGCGTCAGCGCGGGGACGCGAAGTGCTGATTTAGTCTGTTTTTTCGGCATGTGCGGGCCTTCCTTTGGAAATGTGGTAGTACTACCACCATTCCGGATGGGTTTGAGGCCGCACTGCCGGACACCGGCAGGTACGTTACTTCACGTTCGGCAAGCAGTTAGGAAAAATCGGGATGATAGGATTTGAACCTACGGCCTCCTGCTCCCAAAGCAGGCGCTCTAGCCAAGCTGAGCTACATCCCGGGTGTGTGGAAAAGGGGTCAGGGGCCAGGGGGAAGGGAAAACCTGTTCCGATGGACCTGCGGACGGAGTTTATGGCGGGGGAGATGGTGCGTCAACGTGCGCTGTAGCGGCGTCTGTCCCCAGACGCCGGGACCAAGGAGGTTGACGTTCAACGCTGGTGGAACGTGACAATCAAGTAAAGTTCCACTTGCCCGCTCCGCGTCTGGGGACAGACACGGCTACGAGAAACCGGTTCACTCGAATCCCTTGGCCGCAAGCCAGCGTTCGGCGTCGAGGGCGGCCATACAGCCGCTGCCGGCGGCGGTGATCGCCTGGCGGTAATAACTGTCAGCCACGTCCCCCGCGGCGAACACACCGTCGACGTTCGTGTACGTGCGCTGTGGAGTCGTCCACTGGATGTAACTCTTGTCGTCCAGCGTGATCTGGCCCTTGAGGAAGTCGGTGTTGGGCGTGTGACCAATGGCCGCGAAGTAGCCTGATGCCGACAACTCCTCCACGCGGTTCGAATCGTCGGTACCGCGAATGCGGACGCCGGTCACGCCTATATCATCATTGCCGAGGACTTCATCGATCGTGGAGTTCCATTTCACATCGATCTTGGGATTCTCCAGCGCGCGTTCGGACATGATCTTGCTGGCGCGGAAGGCATCGCGGCGATGGACGATGTACACCTTCGACGAAAACTTCGTGAGAAACGTCGCCTCTTCCATCGCACTGTCGCCGCCGCCCACGACGACCAGCGGCTGATCGCGAAATCTCGGCAACGCGCCATCGCAGACTGCACACGCAGACACGCCGCGATTCTTGAATCGGTCTTCCGACGGCAGCCCCAGATAGTTGGCTCGCGCTCCCGTGGCGATGATGACCGACAGTGCCGTGTGCTCTTTCCCTTCCAGCGTTTTCATCTTGAAGGGATGCTTCGAGAGATCGATATCGACAATGTCGTCGGTGATGATCCGCGTGCCGAAATTGACGGCCTGCTGCCGCATGAGTTCCATCAGCTCGGGGCCGCTCACTCCCTGCTTGTGATGCTCTGACATGTATTGCCGCTTCTCCTGGGCAATCGATGTGTCGAGGTAGGTCGTCATGTCGCCGGACGGGAAGCCGGGATAGTTCTCGACCTCGGTGGTCAGATTGAGCTGACCCAGCGGCAGCGTTCCCTTCTGCTGGTTCTCCATCGTGATCGCGCCTTCGAACACGAGCGGATTAAGATTGGCCCGCGCGGTGTAAATGGCAGCCGCCCAGCCCGCGGGACCGGAACCAATGATGACGACCTTTTCTGACATACTGTGACTCCTTCAGTGATGTGGCCCAGACATTCCTGTCTGGGCGGTTGATAGCGTTGAACACCAATTCCAGTACTTCATCCCGCAAGGCGCGGTTTTCTCTCGATTGACATCAAGTATCACGCTCCCCTCGCTAACGCGTCGGGTTACGATACGGCATCACCCGTCTCCGTGATCGACGATCTTCACGACCTCGGCCTTCAGCATGCCGCGCGGGAGGGCGATCTCGACCTTGTCGCCGGGTTTCATTCCCAAGAGCCCCTTCGCGATGGGACTCGTCGTGAGAATCTTGAGCACGGGGCCGTCGAAGTCTTCTTCGCCGGGGCCGACGAACTCGTAGGTCTCCTCGTCCCCGTAATCGAGATCCTTGATGGTGACGGTCGAGCCGAACGTCACGACCCCCTTGGGCATGTCGGCCTTCTCGACGATGAAGCAGCCGGCGAGTTTCGTCTTCATCTGATTGATTCTCGCCTGCAAGCGCCCCTGCTCTTCTCGCTGGCCGTGGTACTCGGCGTTCTCCTTGAGGTCACCCTCCGCCCGGGCCTCGGCGATCTTCTCGGCAATCGATGGCATCACGTCCGATTCGAGATGACGGATCTCGGCCGAGAGCTTGTCGAATCCCTCGCGGGTGATGGGTTGCCGTTCCATGGATCAACTCCGATGTAGCCGACAGTCACGAAAACTTGTGTCACGACACAATAAAACACGGGGCGCGGCGCTCACGCCGCGACCCGTGATGATTGACAGGTTGTGAGAGATTCTAGGCGAGGCCGGGACGTTGAGGAAGTGCAGGAGGCGAATTGCGTGTCGTGAACTCCGATTCGGTAGTAGAGACGGCTACTTCGCGAATCGCCTACAATTCTGCGACAGGCGACGAAGTCAATCTTCGATAAGCACGCTCGCCTCGTTGACGGAAACGAGCGGAACCAGTTCGCACGACTCAAGATCGAATCGGTGAAGAACGCCAGAAACCTGAAGCACCATCATCGTCTCAGAGGCGCTCATCCTGCTGACACGGGCTTGCGGGGCGTCTTTCGTTATCAGTTGATCTGTTTCGACGTTGAATGTTCCGATCTCTTGAGAAGTAACATTCCAGAAACCGACGATCGGGCCGATCTTCGAAATGAAAATCCCGCTGGCGGATATCGGCAGTTCTCGCTCTTCGCCGTCGGAGATCATGAACCACTGAGATCCCTTCGCCAAAAGTAAGTCGCTGCTCCCAGCAACTGTCACTACTCGGTCACCTCGTGCGACCCAACGCAAAAGATCGCCGTCGTAGTTCCATTCGGCGACCCATTTCCCGCCATCCGGGTGTTCCGCAACTCCAATGACGGAGTCGAATCCGAGGGAGACCAAGTCGGGAAACTCGACTTCGTCGTTGGTTTCAATGTCGATCAGCACACATCGGTTATTAGATGCAAGTTCATATTGAAAGACGAGTACGCGGCGACCATCGTGCGTGAAGCCGATTGGATGATTGAACGTGTATGGACTGGGAAGGGATCGCGAACGCCCGGTGCCGATATCGACCAGCATCACTTCGGACCGATTGGTGAATTCACGGCAAAAGGCCAATGCGCTGCCGTTTGGCGAAACGACCGGTTCGATGTCGCATTCGTCAGTTTCTGCAACTCGCTCCACGGCACCGCCATTGAAATCAAAGCGATAGATGTCACCATCCCCTGTGGCAGGAGAAGCAAAGTAGATGAGGTCGCCTTCCGAAGCGACCGCGAGCCCTCCCTCGAAAGGCAGGCCGCTCTCATATAACTCAAATCGCGTGTGCTGCCGAGTTGACGGTTGGCACATTGTGATCCAACACGGAATTGACAATGCGATAACCATCGAAGCGATCATTGCAGGCCTCCTGAGAGTGGTGGCGGTCACGTGAGGAAGTTTCAAAACCCAGTTTGGTTTACGTGATGGCGCGTGAGTTGCATGAGTGTGGGCATGAAAGGAGGCATTCTCATGCTCATTACCCTGTATGGTCAGCCGATCAGACGTCGGCCCAATACCACAGGGTCCAGGACGGCACCGAAAGCGTTTGTATCTGATTCCCAATGGGTTCTGATC
>JANNSB010000595.1:0-27133 GCA_031402175.1 Planctomycetaceae bacterium | reverse complement strand
GCCGAGCACGCCGTTCGTGTTGCAGTCTTTCTCCCAGCCGATGTTGTAGAGGACGAAGTCGCGCGTCCACCCTTCGGGTAGGGGTTCTTCCGGAACGGCGAACTCGAGCGTCATCTCGTCTCCGCAGCCGAAGACGACGTGGTGGGCGTCGATCTCGCTGAGCAGTTCATGCACGTCGCCGAACTTCGTGAACATGCCTTCCATCGGATAGAACCTCGGCTCCGTCGCCACGCGGGAGTAGTCGTACAGTTCGGGACCGTGATGCGGATGCGGTATCAACGCCGACACGCCGCGATAGTGCAGGTCGGCTGACACCAGCGGCAACGTCGTCTCGCGGACTTCGACCGCAGGCTCGTTCACCGTGAAGAAGATCTGATCCCAGTAGAGTTCCGTGCTGGTGACAATGCGAATGCGATGATCGCCGCCGGTGAACTCATTGGGCAGCGGGACCGCGATCGTCTTCGTCTTGCCGTTCGGGTAGCCCATGTAGCCGAGGAGTTCGCGCCAGCCCCCCTGACCATCGGGAACTTCGATGCGCGGAGCCTGCGGGCCGGGAAGCGTTTCGTCCTGCTGCAAACGCACATGCAGGTTCGCATCGGCCGGTCGGATCCAGCCGTTCAGGTAGAGCACGAGTTCGGCATCAGCGGGGAACTCACCCAGATCGAGTTCGAGCGCAGTGTCTTCGGTGTATCCCTGCATGTGCCGCCACTCGTGCAGCAGCAGGTAATGATCATCCTCGTGGGCGATCTCACTGAGGACATCTTCACCCCGATGATTGATCGCAGCCACCGGACTTCGCCGCTCGGACACCGTGTAGATCCGATGCTCGGCTACGCTCGGCGGGCCGACTTTCTCGTTGGTGAAGATGTCGACGCCTGCCGGATGATCGACTGCAATGAGCTGCACCCGGTCCATGTACGAGGCTTCCCACAGTTCTTCGGTTATCTGCAGCCGATAGACATCGTCCGAGGGAACGAGCATGTCGCCCGGGACGCGAATGTACTCCCAGTGCCGATCGGGAAGCAGACCGCCGGCCGGATCGGGCAGCCCCATTGGAGCGGCCCAAAGCAAGTCGGTGACGAACACGAACTCGCTGCCGTTCCAGGTGTAGAGATAGGGGCAGGAGGTGATGATCGTCTGCCGCTCGGCGACGACCTGTAACGGTTTGGTTTCGAGATAGTTCTCCGGCGCGCCATTGGTCCAGATGGCGCGGACGATGTCGATCTTCTCGGCATTGCCGAGGCCGATGTGCGTGCGCTGACCGTCGATGATGTGAGCCTGATAGACGCCGTCGGCAAGGATTTCGATCACGCTGCCGATGGCGTTGTTGTTGACGCGGTTCGTTCCGACACCGGTTCCGTCTCCATCCGCTTTGTCGCTCACGAAGTGCAGATCGATCCACTTGTTGGCATCGCCCCCTTCGTTAATGAGCGTATGTACTCCCCCGGCGTCAGCCACGACGACGTCGAGATCGCCGTCGAGATCGACATCGGCCGCGGCAGCGTCGCGGATGTCATTCCATTCAGCGTCGCCCAGATTCGGACCCTCACTGAAGGCCGCGCCGTCACCGGGCAGCACGCGGACTCCAGATGCATCCCAGGCGAGCAGGTCGGTGCAGCTGTCGTTGTCGTAGTCCCATGTGATGAAGCCGGTCGGGGCGATATCGGAAAAGACAGTCGTGGGATCTTTCCAACTAATGGCCCCGCGTCCCGTCGTCTGACTCGGATGCAGCGTGATGGAATCGATCCCGTTGGACAGGACATCCCACGACGCATTGCCGTCGAGGTCGGCGATCGCAACTGGGCCGGAAGCGGCGGCGTCGGCCGAATCGAGTTCCCGCCAGCGGAACGCGTGATGCCGCAAGCCTTCGAGGTAGCCGAGCGTGCCGTCGTTGCCGGAGAGAACGATGTCCATATCGACATCGCGATCAATGTCGGCGATGTCGGCATGGCTCCAGCGAAAGCCATCAGGCAGGTTGTAGGTTTCGGAGGACTGCACATCGAAGCCCCAGCGCTCGGTGTTCCAGAGCATGCTGGTGCCTGCGGCGGCATCGACGAGCAAGTCGATGTCACCATCTGAGTCGAAGTCACCGGAGACGACGCCGCCACACTCCGGCGCGGTCTCGAACACGGCATTTAAATCCAAATCGCTCAGCGTGCATTCCCGGGTCACGGGATCGAGATCGTTGCGCAGACCGAGGATTCCGGAGGGACCGGCGAGCACGAAGTCTATGTCGGCAGTGTTGGCTGAGACGGGTCGCGCAATGTTCAGAATGGTTTCGTCAAACGGTATCTGCTTATCGCCGTCGATATCCTGAGCGATGAATGCATTGAAATCGCCGTCGATCGTGATCGATGGCCCAGCCTCCCATATGCCGTTCTCGGTACCCCAGTGGATGTCGAATGAGTCGGCCGTGAGGACGCAGAGATCCGTTCGTCCATCCAGGTTGACATCGGTGAGCGCGACATCGCGAACGCCATCGAGCGCGATCGTATCCGCCTGCGGAGCGAATGTGACGTCGATGTCGCTGGTGATGGACGCCGCCTCCTTCGGAATTTGGGCCATCACCTCGGGCGAGAACTCCGCAGCGATGAACTCCAGCGGGTGGCGCACCATGCGCCTGCGGTCGCTGTGATACTGATCAGTAGGCTTGATGACATTCCACAACTGCCGCAACAGAATCTGAGATGCCGGCCAATTCATTCCATCGATTGCCTCGCGTATCTCGCCGAAGTAATCGTCCAGCGGCGGCAGATACCGTTCGAGAGAATCTCGCGTCGGGCGCACGAGTTGTTCCAGATGGTCGACCGTCTGGACGACTCCTGCATCCTCCGCATTCACTTGATCGCGGGCGCGCTGCACCGCCAGGATGATGTTGTCTTGCTCCAGGTCATAGGCCCGCTCAACCGCCGGGACGCCCTGCGCCACGATCGCTTCGTCAAACGTCGAGTTCGTCACGTCATAGATGGAGAACCACAAGCTCGGGTCTTCGGGTGACAGTTCCGCCGCCGCTTTGAACGACTCGATCGCCTGCTGATACTCCGTCTGATCCATTAACTTCTGGCCCAGCAGACGCTGGTAGAGCACGCGATCGGTTTCTAGTGGCTCCCATCTGGCGAATGCGTCGTCAACTCGAGTGAGGTCTTCGGGATGTCTGACCAATTCATAGGCCAGGAGCCGGACGATCGCGATGTTCCGCAGCGGGGCGAATTCGTTCGGCAACTCTGCAGCCACCTTCTCGAATTCTTCAACGGCCAGGTTGTTCTGTGCGTTCTCCGCCAGCGCCACGCCGCGTTTGTGGATTGCGAGCAGTTCGGCCAGGCGTTCCGGCGGAGGAAGCTCGACTTGAGTTTCGCCTCCCGCTCCGTTGCCCCCGGCACCGTTCCCGTTGTCCGGCTCGTCGCCGTCGCGGGTCAGCCAGAAGACAAGTCCGATCAGCAATAACACCAGTACGATGGCAATCAGAATGCGCCCCTGCATGATGACTCCTCAATGAAATGAATGAACGAAATGAAGCAGATAAGTATGCTGCGAGTGTACCCGACTTTCACTGAAGGCTGAAATGACGCCCCGTGCCGACCTCCTCGCTTTGACTCAGGACGACCTTTCCGTCCTGTCGAATCGCGGCACGGTCAAACGCGCCCTCAAGGAAATTGAAGCCGGCAATCCGCGATGTGACTGGAGCGAATTGTCTGACGGCACCCTCGTCGCTTCCTGGTCCGATGGCATTCAGTGCCGGTTTCCCGCAGGAAAGCCGATCCAGGAAGCCCGTTGTTCCAGCGAAGCACAGGGGATCAGCCGGCATGTCGTTCGTTCTGTGCTGCACTATCAGCTTCGCCTCGCAGAAGCCGCCGCCGCCAACAACTCGCCGACGACGACGACGTCGTCGGATGAAGTGGATACTCCCACACAGCGCACAGTCACGCCGGTTGCCTTCAACGAAAGCTGGGATCCCGGCCAGATTCTGGACGAAGCTCTGCAGTCGCACTTCGGCAAGTCAGCCGTCACGCGGTCGCGAACCCTGTTCGATCGCGGAGTCGTCGCCCTCGTCGAACGCGGCGCAAAGCCGGTGTGCCGCTTTCTGCATGAGCCGTGCGCGGTGCGATTTCTGGTGCCGGGCGATCTCGACTATGTGCATGCCGAGTGCTCCGAGAAACTGCGTGCGACGTACATTCCCTGGGCGGTGTGGACGTTTCGCGAACTTGCCGCCGACCAGTCATCGGGGCTGGTGTCGATCGAGAATCGCATTGACGGAACGCCGATCGATCTGCTCGATGAAGTCGAGACATTGACGTTCGAACTGATGGACGACGGCATCCAGGGCCTCGCGCCGACCTTTGTCTCCCGCGTGCAGCGGATCGTCGACCGACTGAACGATGCCGGCATGGTCTGGCCGGGCGAAGTCTGGAACGATCTGCTCACTCAGACCGAAGCGTACAGGGCGCACGACGCGCGATTCGATCCGGCGCAAACCGTCGATCTCGTCGGCGAGCTGTTGATTCGGAGCGACGCGATCCGTCACGACCGGGGAGCAGTGCCGCGACTGCTCGTGCAGGGAAGCCGCACCGATCGTACCACCGAGATCGCCTACGGCCGCTTCATCGGTCTCGGCTGCAGCGTGCGCAACCGCAGAAGGAACGTCGAGATCACCGCTTTCATGCAGGAGATCGATTCGGGCACGGTGGCCGCAGTCGACCGCACGTACACCGATCCCGAACCAGAGTCAGGCCAGCCGGTGAAAGACTTCGGCACGCTGTCCCGCGGCCTCATCGGGTCGGGGGTGTCGCTGTCGGAACTCGGTGAAGGTCAGTTGCTGCTCAAGTCAGGCAACCTCACGCCGGCGCATCGGCTGCTCATTCCGCGTTCACGGGTGCACATGAACCCTCAGACGTTCGCCTGGGAAAAGTTGCGCGCTCCGGTGCTGGTCGATTCATTCGCCGACGCGAGCGCGCGATTGCAGGCGTTGCCACCCAAGTCGCTCAGGCCGCGCCGGCTGACGGAAGATGTGGCCGTCCTCAAGGTCGCCAGTGTCGAGGGAATGGCGTTCGATCCCGTCTCGCAATCGCTGACGGCCGCGCTCAAGGATACAGAAGGAGACATTGCGATCTTGCGTCACGGCTACTCGACCCGCGCCCGGCACGGATTCGAGAGCCTGTGGAAGGCGTTGAATGACGTGCAATCGCGGCTCATGTATGTGGCAGGCCAACTGCGCCCGACGACGGCCGGACTGCTGATCGCGCCGACCTGTGTGGTAGTCGAGCAGGGGGACCGACGAGTCGCAATCCAGCCCTGGGTGGAGCGTCCATCGGCGGAGAGCGAGGCGCAGTCAACAACGACCGGCGGGTTGCCCGAACGCGCCTTCAGCGGCGGCGACGTCTTGCAGCGATTGAATGAACTGCTGGCGGAGGCATTGACCACCGGCGTCCGCAAAATGCCGCCGCAGGTGCATCGACGCTGGGAAGAACTCAGCCGGCTCGGCGAAGCCGCGGGATTCGTGCTCTTGCCCGGCGTGGCGAAACGCTTCGCGAGCGACTTCGCCCGCCGGCTCGAGGCTCGCGACTGGTCATCGCAGTCGGCCCTCGGCATCACCCGCGAACTGCTGGTGCTGTCGCGTTTGTTTGGAGATCTGGCGGATGGCCGATAGCCGATGGGCTCCCATCCCGGACGAATCGCCGTTCGCCCGATGCAACTGCGATTGCCTCGGCACAGTTTCAACGTGACAATGAACAGAGACTTATCGAAACCATGCGAATCAATTCGATGACGACATACGAAACGTCCGCCACCGTGGAAGAACAAGGCCGCGTGCAACTGGCCGGTGTGCCGTTTGCGCCTGGAACGCAGGTCGAGGTCATCATCCATCCGCTGACGAATGGCCTGGATACGACCGATGTACGAGTACCCGATCGATCCGAGAAGCTGTTTGCGGCCATGGACAAATCCAGGAATATGAACCCCATCGGCCGATTGAATCGGGAAGGCGTTCGTGAATTAAGTTAGATGCTGAGGATGTCGAGGTCGTCATCCAGTCATCATAACCCGAAGCGTGAGCGAGGGCGACATGATAGAGAACTGACAAGCCACCCGCAGCGCGCCTTGCGGCAGGTGGCGCGCATCAAAGGCCGACCTCCGCAAGCCACCCGTTCATTGGATCAACGCTGCGGCTCACGATCCCCTCGCTCACGCTTCGGGTTAGGATTCCTGCTATCGACCCACTGGCGAAAACTCGCTTTCCATGGCAGAATGATCCAATGCTCCGGAGCGTGTCGGCGTATTACTGATGCGTCTCGTCTGTTCGTTGCAGCTTCAATACCCGCATAATTGAGGAACCCCATGCGACGCCGAAACCTCAAGCAGTTGTCCCGCCGGGATATGTTGCAGCTGGCGGCTTTCGGAGGCGTCGGATGTTCGCTTTCGGGCTGGTTTCCGGCCTTTGCCGACGAGGCCGCCCTCGACCCGGCCCGCAAGCGGTCGTGCATCCTGTTGTGGATGTCGGGCGGCCCGACCCAAACCGATACGTTCGACATGAAGCCCGAACACGCCAACGGCGGCGAGTTCAAGCCAATCGATACCACGGTGCCGGGCATTCAGATCAGCGAGCACCTGCCGACGCTCGCCCAGCAGGCCGAGCATATGGCCATCGTCCGCTCGATGGAGACCGCTGAAGGGGACCACTCGCGGGCGACCTATCACTTGCGGACCGGCTACCGGCCGATGGGTTCGGTGCAATACCCGACGATGGGTTCGCTGTTCAGCCATCAACTGGGTGAAGAAGCCTCGGAGATCCCCAATTTCGTCAGCATTTTGCCCATGCGGGGGTTCAGTCCCGCCGCTTATGGACCGGGCTATCTTGGTCCGAAGTATGCGCCACTGGTCGTGGCCGGCAGCAATGGATACGGAGCGACTGTCGCTTCCGACCCAGAGAACTTCGGCGGCCCGCTGGAAGTTCGCAACTTGGCGTTGCCGGAAGCAGTGGACGACGATCAGTCCGGCTCGCGTTTGGATCTGTTGACTGGCTTCGATTCCGGTTTCCGGGAGACACGCCCGGGGTCGGCCTCCGACAGTCATCGCGACGCCTACGATGCCGCAGTCCGGATGATGCGCAGCCAGGCCGGAGGTGCCTTCCTACTGGAGGAAGAACCACTCGAACTGCGGGAGCGTTATGGACGTAACCGCTTTGGCCAAGGGTGTTTGCTGGCTCGGCGACTTGTCGAGCGGGGAGTGCCGTTTGTCGAAGTCTCGCTGAACTCGGTGGATGGCACCGGCGTGTTCGGCTGGGACACTCACAACGATAACTTCAACGCCGTCAAGACGTTGTGCGGCGTGCTCGATCCGGGATGGGGAACGCTATTGGCTGACCTCCAGGATCGCGGGCTGCTCGAAACGACCACCGTCGTCTGGATGGGAGAATTCGGCCGAACGCCGCAGATCAATGGATCCAGCGGGCGCGATCACTTCCCAAATGCTTGGGCCACAGTGCTTTGCGGCGGAGGAATCAATGGAGGTCAGGTGGTCGGCAAAACCAGCGACAGCGGCATGGAAGTCGAAGATCGTCCTGTCAAAGTTCCCGATCTGATTGCTACCATAGCGACGGCAGTGGGCATCGATCCCATGCGACAGAACATGTCAAATGTCGGGCGGCCGATACGTATCGCCGACCCCGAAGCCCTCCCGATGGAAGAATTGCTGGCTTAGCAGCCAAAGCCTGACTTCCACTCGCGTATAATGATGTCGCCTCGCGCTTGGCAGGGAATGCCATACCGCCCCGGTTTCCGCTGGCGATGACGCATCAAGGATGAACTGAATGTCTGGCGAATCTGAATTGACACCCACAAGGCTGGCGATCACCCCGACGCTCGACATGTTCCACGGGGATCCCCCGCGCGAACTGTGTGACCATTACGAGCAGCTTACCGGCGGTGAAAGTGTCGCCTGGACCATCGATTACCGGCTGCTGAGCAAACTCGGCCAGGGGGGACAGGGAGACGTGTTTCTGGCCGACCGGCTGGGCGCCTTCGGCTCGACCTTTCGGCTGGCCCTTAAGTTCTTCCGACCCGACGGTTATCCCAGCGTCAGCCTGTACCATCAAGAAATGGGTCGCGTCGCGCGAACCTCAATGGAGATGGCCCGCCTGCAGCAGGACAATCTTCTCGACGTTTACAACGCCATCAGCCTCAAGGGCATTCTGGTGCTGGCGACCGAGTGGGTGGACGGCTACGACCTGAGCCGGCTCCTGTCGCCTCAAACTTTGCAACGGGTGAAAGATGCCGTCGATCGCCGGCGCTGGGAGTACGTGAACGACGTGATCGTCACTGCCAGCGAAAGCCGCTTACGACTGAAGCCCGGGATCGCGATCGCCATCCTGCGTGAATGTCTCGCGGGTCTGGCAGCGCTGCACCGTCAGGGGATCGTGCACTCGGATATCAAGCCGGGCAACGTGATGGTCAAGCGCACCGGCAACTGCAAGATCATCGACTTCGGGTCGGCGTTCGAACTGGTGGAGCGACCCTATCGCTCGACGTGGACGCCGCGCTATGCGGCCGTCGAGGTGCTCAAGGGGGCCGAGCCTTCGCCGCGCTCCGACCTCGCCAGCCTCGGCTACACGCTGTACGAAATGCTCATTGGCGAGCATCCGTTCGCAGAAGCGAAGAACGCCAATCAGCTTTGCATCGCCAAGCGCGAACTCTACAAGCGGCTGGATGAGTTGCTGCCGGAAGACGTCGCCGCCAACTCGACGTTGCTCAACCTGCTGAGCTGCTTGATCGCACCGGACCCGGCGGACCGCTTCGAGTCAGCCGAGCAAGCCGACCTCGATCCGCGCGGAGCGGCCGAGTTCCAGCGGGAACTCATCCGCAGCCATCTCGCCAGCGAATACGCCAACGAGATTCGCCTGCTGATGGAAGAACTGGACGAACCCTTCGACGACGGGGCTCAGCCGGCGCGGCGCACGGGGTAAGGTTTCTCTGAGCCGGAAGCGTCAGCGACGGCGGCGTGAGCCGACGCATCAGATCAAGAGCGCCCAGAGCCGCGTTGGATTCCGTGGCCTCGATCAGAACATCGAGATCGAATGTCGCGCGCGGCACCCCATGCAGCACGGCGGCAATGCCGCCAATCACGACATAATGCACGTCATTCGACTCTAAGCACTTGAATACGGTCCGTAGACGACTGAGCACGTCCGATCTCGCGCACTGGGGGATAATTCTCCAGAGCGAGTTCGGTGAACTCGCAGAGCAATTCCATGCGCTCTGCCAGGGAGAGGGATTGGAACCATCGCGCCTTCGCCTCCAGGCTCTCGTCCTTGCGATCATGGGAGATAGATTGCATCATCAGTTCATATTGTACGACATGGCACGGCCATTGCCCTTATCAAGCGGTTTCGCGTCGACGGCAGCCCTTCCGAACGTCCAAGCCCCAAGTCCCAAGCCTTATGTTTGCTCCCATCACCGAAGCCGACTTTCAGCAGGTGGGAGTGGTCTGGCAGCGTTTGCGCAGCGAATTGGGCCGTGTGATCGTCGGGCAGCATCAGGTGCTCGAACATCTGTGCATCGCCCTCGTCGCCGGTGGCCACAGCCTGCTGGTGGGCGTACCGGGTCTCGCGAAGACCTTAATGGTCCGCTCCCTCGCCGAGGCTTTGGGGCTGAGCTTCAATCGCATTCAGTTCACTCCCGACCTGATGCCGGCCGACATCATCGGCACCGAGGTCATTCAAGAAGACCGTAACACCGGCCTGCGCGAACTGCGGTTCCTCAAGGGGCCGGTCTTTGCGCACATCGTGCTCGCCGACGAAATCAATCGCACGCCGCCGAAGACGCAGGCCGCGCTCTTGGAGGCGATGCAGGAACATCAGGCGACGGTCGGCGGCGTGAGGCACCAGCTTCCCGAACCGTTCTTCGTGCTGGCGACGCAGAACCCGATCGAGCAGGAAGGCACCTATCCACTGCCGGAAGCGCAGCGCGACCGCTTCATGCTTGAAGTGCACATCGAGTATCCCGGCGAAGAAGAAGAACTGGCGATCGTGAGAGGCATCTCCGAGCGGCAGGGAATGCAGACGAATTGCGTCGTCAGTCACACAGAGTTGGCGAACATGCAGCGGGTCGCGGCTCATCTGCCGATGGCCGACCATGTGATGCAGTACGCGACTTCGCTGGCCCGCGCGACTCGCCAGGGGATGGAATCGGCACCCGATTTCATCAAGAAGTACGTCGAATGGGGCGCCGGCCCGCGTGCGAGTCAGGCTCTCGTGATGAGCGCCCGCGCCCGCGCAGCGTTGCAGGGCCGGATCTGCGCTAACTTTGACGACGTGCAGGCCATGGCCCCCAGCGTGCTTCGGCATCGCATCATTACCAACTTCGCTGCCGAAGCCGACGGTGTCTCGACCGACACCATCATCGAGAAGCTCCTGGACCACATTCCGACCGACCCCGAAGCGGCATCACTTCTGCGCAAGCTGCCGCCGGTGTTCAAGCGGCAGGCGTGAAGTGAGAGGTGCGCAATGACTGATGATGAATTGACCGCGATAGCCGACGAGCTATTTCAATTGCTCGATGCTGAGGAATCATCCGATAGCTCGCCCCCAACGCCGCGCTAGATCGGAACTCGTATTGATGCGGCGTCTCGCGCGATTGCAGGAAATGGACCGCGGATGAAACGGATTGAGCGGATTCCCGCGGATCTGAGATTTCCAGCCCTATCAGCCGCAAGATTTCAGATCCGCGAAGACCCGCGTCATCCGCCAAATCCGCGGTCTCTCTTCTGCGCTAGATCGATGTAGTGCGATCGCTGAGTTAACATGAATCGCCCGTTAGCCTGAAGTTCCCAGTCTTTAACACCATGCCCAGCGAACAGCGAGTTGCCGTCATCACCGGAGGCGCACGCGGCATCGGGCTCGGCATCGCCCGCGAACTGCAGCGCGAGGGGTGGCGGCTCGTACTCAACGGCGTGCGGGATGAATCGGCTGTCGCGGACGCGCTCGACGAGTTGGCCGCGCTCGGCCCGCGGCCTCATTATGTGGCCGCCGATGTCGGGACCGATGCCGGTCGCCAGGCGATCATCACGCAGACGATGGGTGCCTGCGGACGCATCGACGCCCTCGTCAACAATGCGGGGATCACGTCTCCCGGGCGCAAGGACATTCTCGAAGCCGACGAAGAGAGTTTCGATCGCGTGCTGGCGACCAATCTCAAGGGGCCGTTCTTTCTCACGCAGTTGGCGGCTTGCGAGATGATTCGACAGCACGCCGGTGATGCGGGCTTTCGCGGCAAGGTGGTCTTCATCTCGTCGATCTCGGGCGAGTTCGTGTCGACCAATCGTGGGGACTACAGCATCACGAAGGCGGCGCTCGCGATGGTCACGAAACTCTGGGCCGCGCGACTCGCGGAGGATGGGATCGACGTGTACGAAGTCAGCCCCGGCGTCATCCGCAGCGACATGACGACCGGCGTCGAAGCCAATTACGACCGCCTGATCGCCGACGGCCTCACGCTCGAACGCCGCTGGGGCGAACCAGCCGACGTGGGCAAAGCCGTCGCGATGCTGCTGCGCGGCGACCTCCCCTACGCCACCGGCCAGACCCTGCACATCGACGGCGGCATGCGCGTGCGGAGGATGTGACGGCAGGCTGGAGGCAGCAGAACCGAAATCGGACTTGCAATCCCACGCTGCTTTCGCGGAGCGGTTGTCATTTTTTGTAGCCGTGTCTGTCCCCAGACACGGGGCGACGCGCGTGGATGTCATCCGGTCGTTGAGTCACAACAAGGGGCGGGTCGTCTCCTTCGGTCTCGGCGGCTGGGGACAGCCGCCGCTACGCAACTTTCGCGGAGCGAAAGGCGACTTTCTCAGGGTTCTCCCGTTAGCACGATCTTGCGATATGAGATCCCGCCCGTGATGCCGTCGAGGACGACGTAGCCGGAAAGAGGCACGGCGTTCTCCACGGCCAGTGTGTCGAGCGCGACCTCGCCGTTGATCGTCACCTTCAGTTCTTCGCCGTCGACCTCCATGAGAAACGTGTTCCACTCCCCCTGGGCGAGGGCCATGTTGCTTTTCGGGCGTTCGACGCCGAAGAGGGAGCCGGTGCAGTAGACATCGGGCGTCAGGCCCACGTCGTTGGTGAGCTGAATCTTGAACGTGTCGCGATCAATGCGGCCTTCGCCGTCGTAGCGGAAGTAGACGCCCCCCTGGCCCAGGTCGTCGTTGGTGCGGTATTCCATCGAGAGTTGGAATTTGCCGTACATATTCGGCGACTGCAACCACGAACCATCCGATCGTCTGGTCGCGGCGGTCCATTCGCCGGATGCGCCTCGCTCCCATTGTCGCGGGCCGACGACATTCCACATCACGCGGTCATACTGTGACTCGCGCAACGTGGCGACGGCGGCGGCGGACGGCGATTCAGGATGATCGGTCTCCAATTGATCCAGCAGTCCGAGGCCCAGCGCGAGATTGCCGCGATCGAGTGCGTCTTTCGCGCGGATCAACAGTCGCGATGCTTCGCGCTCGACCAATTCCGCCCCTTCGTCGGATTCACGCAGTCGGCGGTCGCGGGAACTCTGCGGGTAGTCCGGCGTGTTGAGGAGCAGCAGCAGCAGCCAGCCGCGCTCGACGGCGGGATCCATCGAGATCTCTGCCAGTTCGAGGATGAAGGCGATATCGAGTTCATGCAGCTTCACCTCGCGAGACTGCATTCCGCGCATGGACTGAAAGGTCCGGTCGGCATAGCTCACGATCTCGTGATCGATGCGGTTCACTGGGATCGTCTCGCCCACGGAAAGATTCGCGGCGGCCTCGTCGACGAGGTTCCAGAATGTATCGAGTGTGTCGGCGTCTTCCAGGTCCATCCGCAAGGCATCGGCCACGCCGGCGAGGTCCGGACTGTCGAGGCCGGCCTGAGTGAGCGCCCGCGCAGCGTCGATGTCGCCGGTCGTCAAGAGTTCGCTGGTCCGCGCGCGGTGGGTTTCGTAATTGACGAGCAACGGATCGAATGCCGGCTCATCGGGTTCAGTCTCTTCCGGCTCCACTGGCGGGGGATTGTCAGGGTCGAACAGTTCGGGGCCGGGATCTTCCATTTCCTCGGGCGAGGCATCGGCGATCGCCAGATCGCGCGGTTCGATCGCACGGGCGACAATCGTCGGTCCCCACAACGGGCCTTTGCCGAGTCGTGCGAGGTAAAGGTCACCGCCCGGTTCGGGATCATCGGAGTAGACCATCCATTGCTCGTCTTCGCTGATGCAGAACTGCCGATGCCTGGTCGAGGCCACGAAGTTGCCGAGCGCGAGTTCACACACGGTCTCCAGGACAGCGAACCGACCGGAAACGCTTTCGCGGCGGGCGCGAGAGAGAGTGCTGCCGTCATAGACGTACTGTCTCAATCCATCACTCGAAAGATGCGGATGGACGCCCGGCATCTGAATGACGAGTTCGTCTTTGAAATCGCTCATCACATCCTCGCGGACGAAGACTCGCGACTTGATCTCGTCGCCGATCTGCTCCGTGAAGTAGAATCGCAGTCCATCCCCGGAGATCTGCCCGCTGGTCCAGAGCGTGTCGGCCGCGTCGCGAAAGGCCAGCGGCTCCTTGTCGTTGAACGGGGCGAGCGGAGAGGTGCGCACGAGTTGCCACGCGCGGGCGATTTCCGCGGTGAGGAAGACGAGGGAACCATCATCCATAACCGATGGAGAGACCGCTCCTTCGCGTGACCGCGACAGGGAGTGCAACTCGGGTGCGGGAAACTCATCCAGCGGCGAAGTCCGCACCGACATATAGATGCCGCGACCTTCGAAACGGTCGCTGGCAAACCACAGTACGCGACCATCGGACGACAGTTGCGGATCGGTCTCGTTCGCGGTCGAGTTGAGCGTCGTCAGAGCCACCGACTCGCCAGGCGCCAATACGGCATACGGCGAATCAAGCAACAGGCTCGCCCCTGCGGGCACTTCCGTCAGTATCTCCTCGACGGTGGCCGGTTCATCCGCGGTGAACCTCACTTCGCGAGCCACATCGATGTGCGGCGGCAGCACGAGCGTCACCGTATGCCGACCTGCACCGGCAGTGATTGCGCACGGCGTGACCGCCGCGATCCCTGCCGGATCCTGCACCGGGTATCCATCGAGATACACGAGACATCCCGTAGGCTCGGTGTAAACGAGACACTCGCCCATCGCGAATGTGGGCATCGCCGGCGTGGCAGGAGGCAGCCCTTCGTCGGCTTCGGCGTTCGCTTGTGAACTCGCCGCGGGTGCCGACTCGGCCATTTCATCGCCGCCACCGCAACCCGCGAATATCATCAAGGCCAATGGGAGGGCGACGCTTCCGCGGAGCCGCACATGGTAGCGGCAGTCCTTCGTGCCGCCGGCTCGGCAGGCGTATCGCCCTCCCGGCATTTCAACTGGTTCTTGAGAGTCGAAAGTCGAGGGTCGGGAGTGGCGCATGACTATCAGCGTATGCGACGGGAATCGTGGAGTGAAGATGATACCTGCTGACCGACGATCACGGATTTGGCCACCTGCAACGTCCCGTCAGAGCGTTTCCTTCGGGGAAACTCGTTCTTGTGCGAACGATAATGTTGCAATGTCCCGACCGCCAAGCTCATTGGCCTAAAGAGCGATTCCTCCTTACACTCGCGGCACTGTAATGACGCAGGTGGCGAAGTAGCTGAGTTTGCAAAAACTCAGTATCCCAGCGTTATCGACATTCGGCTGAATTCTTGCGAATTCAGCGACATTACAGCGACCAGGCATCCAAAGGACTTACGTGTTAAGGACACATACATGCGGCGAGCTGGGGACGGATCACGCCGGGCAGAAGGTGACGCTTTGCGGCTGGGTCGACAAGTACCGCGACCATGCGGGGATCGTGTTCATCGATCTGCGGGACCGATACGGCAAAACGCAGGTGAAGTTCAATCTGGCCGACGGCTCCGACACGCAGGCGACCGCCCGACACTTGCGGTATGAAGACGTCATCCAGGTCGTGGGTGAAGTCGTGGCGCGACCCAGCGACATGATCAACCCGAAGATGGCGACCGGGACGATCGAAGTCCGGGTGCAGGAACTCACGGTCCTCAACAAGAGCAAAACGCCGCCGTTCGAGCCGGGCGGAGAGAGCCTGCCCAACGAAGAGTTGCGATTGCGCTACCGTTACATCGATCTCCGCCGGAAGGAACTGCAGGAGAACATGATTCTGCGGCACCGCCTCACGAAGACGGTGCGCGACTACTTTGATGAACTGGGCTTCCTGGATGTCGAAACCCCGATCCTCGGTCGCTCGACGCCGGAAGGGGCGCGGGATTACCTCGTCCCCAGCCGTGTGCATGAAGGTTGCTTTTACGCGCTGCCGCAATCGCCGCAACTCTTCAAGCAGATCCTGATGGTGGCCGGCTACGATCGCTACATGCAGATCGCCCGCTGCTTTCGTGATGAAGATCTACGGGCCGACCGTCAGCCGGAATTCACGCAGATCGACCTGGAGATGGCGTTTGTCACGCTCGACGACATTGTGTCTGTCGTCGACGGCCTGTGTGCCCGCATGCATCAGGAACTACGCGGCACGCCGCTCCCGTTGCCGCTGCCGAGACACACGCATGCCGATGTGATGCGCAAGTACGGCTCCGACAAGCCCGACCTGCGGTTCGGGCTGGAGATTCAGGACATCAGCGACGTGGCCGAGGTGTGCGAGTTCGGCGTCTTCAAGAGCACCGTCGCCGGCGGAGGCAAGGTTCGCGGCCTGTGCGCCCCGCAGGGGGCCGAGAAATACTCGCGCCGCATTCTCGACAACGACTTCAAGAATCTCGTCGGAGAGTATGGGGCGAAGGGGCTGGCGTACTTCAAGGTGGTCGGCGGCCTGCTGGAATCATCGATCGCCAAGTTCTTCAACGAAGAACAGCAGCGGGCGATCGTGCAGCGGTTCTCGGCCAACGACGGCGACCTGTTGCTGTTCGTGGCCGACAGTTGGAAGGTGACGTGCAGCGCGCTGGCGGCCCTGCGGAGTTTTCTGGGCCGTGACCTCAAGCTCTACGATCCTCGCGAAATCAACGTCGCCTGGGTGCTCGATTTTCCGCTCGTCACCTGGAACGCCGACGAAAACCGCTGGGACGCCGAGCACCATCCGTTCTGTGCCATCCATCCTGAAGACGTGGGATACTTCGACACCGACCCGGGCAAGATTCGCGCGCAGTCGTACGACCTTATCTGCAACGGCTACGAGGCGGCCAGCGGCAGCATTCGTATTCACGACCCCGATGTGCAGCAGAAGATCTTCGACCTGCTGGATATTCCACCTGACGAATCCGAGCGCAGGTTCGGCTTTCTACTGGATGCGTTGCGCTACGGCGCGCCTCCGCACGGCGGCATCGCTCTGGGTCTCGACCGCTGGGTGATGCTTTTTGCGGGCTGCGACAACATTCGCGACGTGATTGCCTTCCCCAAGACGCAGAAGGCCAGCGACCTGATGAACGGCGCTCCCTCGGATGTCGACAGTCGACAACTGCGTGATCTGCATATCAAATTGGATGTCTCGAAGTAGCTGAGCACATTCCGTCATCTTGAGTCTGCGATTCACATCTGGGAGTCACTCTCATGGCCAAGAAGAAACCGGCTTCGGAATCTGACGCTCCTGTCGCGACAACGCCTCAGATGCCCATGCCCGGCATGATGCCGCAACCAGGCATGATGCCCGGCATGCAGGGCAACCCGATGCTCGCCATGATGCAGATGATGCAGATGATGATGGGGGGCGGCGGGGGCGGTCCGCAGCTCATGGACCCGTCGGCCCTGCCGTTCGCGCTCGGTGGTCTCGTCGATGACCGTGATGCCGGACTCGATGCCGACATCATCCGCCCCGCGCTGCTGGAGCACCTCATCAAGGAGCAGGAGGCCGTCCCGCTGGGGAGCGTGCTCGATCTGCTGTGCCTCACTCCCGATCGGCAACACGCGCTCGGCGGCGTGCCCAAGGGCTGCACCATTGCGTTCGCCGGCCCTCCTGGTAAAGGCAAGACCCGCACCGCGCTGGCGGGACTGTCGCGAGTGGCGGTTTCGGGAGAGAAAGTGGCGCTGGTTGTGGCCGAGGAAGGCTTTCACGATCCCGAAGGCAACGGCCGTGACGACCTCTGCTCGCGCCTGGTGAAGATCGGCATGACGGCCACCGGCCTCAATGAGAAGCAGTTCACGGACAAGGTGCTCAGCAACGTGTGCGTGCTCGAAAGCCAGTATCACAAGGGGCACACCTGGGACGACTTCGTCACCAAGTACCGCTACCTCGTCGAGAAGGAAGAGATCAGTTTCGTCGTGATCGATTCGCTCAACATGCTCGACCCGAGCAAGAATCGCACCGCCGACAATCTGTCGGCTCTCAAGACGTACAATCACGAGCGGGGCGTGACGTGCCTCTGCATCGGGCAGATTCGCGACACCGGCAGCCCCGTCGGCGGCGAAGCATTGCAGCACACCGCGGACGCCGTCTTCCTGATTGAAGAATTCTCGCTCGGCTCCAAGGAGATCGCCGAAATGTGGGGCGGACAGTACCGCGACCGCATCGATGTCATTCGGGCAGTCAAGTCGGTGACGACGCCGATCTTCCCGTTCATGATCAAGCTCGACCGCGACGCCGAATCGGGCGTGCTGGTGCCTCATGCGGATCAGCCCGCGACGTACAAGCTGCTGCCGATCGGGTGATATGACTTGGCCCGGGATCAATTCCTTCCCCCCGTCCACGGGGGGATCGAGGGGGGGCTGATGTCAGAGATAACGCGGCATGCATCCATCGCCCCAACCCCCACCCTCCCCGCGGACGGGGAGGAGCAGGAGATAGAAACCCGAAACGTCAGTGAGGGGGACGTGAGTGAACGCGTTGATTCAAGTAGAATCGCGCCTTGCGGGATCGGGAACGGCGCATAGCACTCGATCGACTATTTTCGGAGCACGGCATGCAGGTCGAGTCAAAACCATCCAAACCGCGCTGGACGATCTGGGAGAAGCTCGTCGTCATTGCGTGCGTGGGCGTCATCCTTCTAGTGTTGGTCGGGCCTGTTACGACGCATTGGGATGGGCGAATATCATCGATCGCCGGCGAGTTCACTTTTCTGGATGATTCCGGCAACCCCGTGCCAGGCGTGATGTTGCAGGTCGTCGACGACGAGGGAAACGCGGTCCATCATCGGCCCATTGCCGATTTCTATCCCGGAAGCACGCCTACATCAGACGAGAATGGCGTCTTGCGATTCCACTGCCTCGCGCATCGTACTGGGGGGGGGTGCCGCGAGTATCTCTTCGTGATTGAGACGGGTGATTGCGATCCTCCGACGTACACTTGTCGATTCGAACTTGACGGAAAGTCCGTCGCCAGCGTCCCGTTTGATGAACTGGCCTATCCCGAGAACCGTGACGAACTCCCCAAGGTAACTCGCATACTGACTCTGCCTGAACGCGAAGCACATGGTCGTGACGTGATTTCGGAGGAGTCCTTGGTGGAGAAGGAAGACGAATTCATTCTGTCGGAACGTACCATCGAGATATCGCAGTAGGTCTCAATCGTCGCAACCTATCGAGAGGACAAAATGGACCGCGTCGCCATCGCCCCCTTCATACTGACCATCATCTGCACAACCGTCGTCCCACTGCGTGCCGACGACACTCCCGCAATGGAGCGCATCATCATCTCTCCCGACGGCGCCGGCTTCGTCCATGCCGAGTCGGGGACGCCGTTCGTGCCGTGGGGGGTGAACTACGGACACGACGGGCGCTTGATGGAGGACTTCTGGGAGGACGAATGGAACATCCTCGAAGAAGACTTTCGCGAGATCGCGGGCATGGGAGGCAACGTCGTTCGCGTCCACTTGCAGTTCTGCAAGTTCATGAACTCCCCGACCGAGCCGAACGAGCGGGCGTTCGAACTGCTGGCGAGACTCATGCAGTTGGGCGAAGAGACGGGCCTCTATCTCGACATCACCGGCCTGGCCAGCTATCGGCCGAGCGACCGCTGCGCGTGGTTCGATGAACTCGCGGAACAAGACCGCTGGGCCGCCCAAGCGATATTCTGGAAGACCGTCGCCCGCACCTGCAAAGACAGCCCGGCTCTGTTCTGCTACGACCTGATCAACGAACCACTCTCACCCGGCGGCCCACGCGAAGATTGGTACTCGGGCAATCTGTTCGGCGGCCTCGATTTTCTGCAGTTCATCGCCAAAGACCCGGCCGGCCGCACCCGCGGCGAGATCGCCACCGCTTGGATCGACATGCTGACGGCCGCCATTCGTGAAGAAGACCCCACCGGCCTCGTCACCGTCGGCATGCTGCCGTGGGTAACGGATTGGAAGCATCTGTCAGGCTTCATCCCCGAAGATGTCGCCCCGCATCTCGATTTCCTCAGCGTGCACATCTATCCGAAGACCGAGATCCCCGAAGAGGCGATGCAGTCGCTCACCATCTGCGACATCGGCAAGCCGGTGGTGATCGAAGAGACATTTCCCCTCAGTTGCAGCGTCGAGCAGTTTCACGAGTTCGTGCTCTCCTCCCACGGCATCGCCGACGGCTGGGTCTTCCACTACGACGGCGAGACGCCGGAAGAGATCGACGCCCTGGAAGCCGCCGGCGAACTCACGATCGCCAAGTCGATCTGGCGTTCGGGGTTGCGGGCGCTGGTGGAGTTGCGGGAGGAGTTGACAATGCTGCCCGCGCCGCGCGGTGAATGAGGTTTGCGACAGAGAGAGCGGCTGACGCTCACATCCGAGCGCCAGCTTGGTTAACTTCATCTACTGGTTAGCCGTGGCTCTCATTGGCATGTACTGGTTACAAACGACTCAAGCGTGTCCAGGAAGGATGGGTCATACACATCCCTGACGTGGTTCAGGTTCCAGAGAGCGCTTTCACGAATCTCAACCCGTGGACTGTGCCGACCCAGCCAGCTTGCGCTTGCGCTGTCGATGGGAGCGAGTTGGTTCGAGAGCAGTGCAATGGCGTTTCTCTCGATAAATGCTCGCGCGCTACCGGGACCAGCGTCATCGGGTACGTTCACCCATAACACGGGCATCGCTCCAATGTAATCTGATACTCGCTTCTCACATGCCGCTTCAGCGGATCGGGCGCTCTCGCTGTTGCGAACGGCTGGCGGAGCGGAGGAACCGACGCCCCATGTTGTCAACGCTATTCCATCGCGAGCCAGCAACGCGGTCCCAACATGTTGCCGAAAGATGGATGCACGATGATGGCCTCCACCAACTCGCGTGCCTTGATGTGCCTTGAGGCGCCCGCGCAAAGTAGATTTCGCCCCGGAACTCACTGCATGGGTGCCGACTCGCACCACTCTCAGAACTTCTGGATTGTCCTCGCGTTTTTCGCCCGGCTCTCGAAAGAAATAGATTCCGCGCTCGGGCATCGATGAGCGAGTCGGCAATTCATTCAGCCGCCGCCCCTGACCTGGCATCTCGGTGAGACGTGCAAGGAGTAAATAAAGTCGATCGAGGTCAGCGCATGTAGTCCGCATCATTCGGCAGCCTGCTTCAATCGCTGCAATTGCATACCAATCTTTAGCCCTTCCAACGGCACCGACACAGGAAAACCTAGATTGCGAAGGTATGGTTCGATCTGTTCTCGATAGCGCAAACCGGCAAGCAAGATCACTTCGGCATCAGCGGGAAGGAGTTCGATCAATTGTTGCTGCACCCGCTCAGCCCATGCAAGACGCTGCGGCTTGCGCATTGTGATTAGCGTACGCTCGTAAGGCTCAACAACTTGTTCCGGCCGAAGGACGCCATGCTCCGCTGATAGGATGTACCAAGCATCGGCATGTGTTTCAGCGTAATGCCGGAGGCCGCGGAAGAGTTGAGACAGATAGAGGTCGCGAGCCGGCGCCGCAGAGTCGCGTTTTTTCTTGACGCACGAGACGAGAGCGATGCGAGTGGCCACAGCAACCTTCAGTTAATATCGCCTAGCTTCATTCGACATCAAGTTCCACATCGCGGGATCCGAGAACTTGACTCGCACGCGGCTCATCGTGACACCAGGCAAAGGGGGTTACGCTGCTTGCCACCATCATGTTTCATGCAGCGCGGTGTCGCAAGTATCGTGGAGTCGCACGCAGGGCCGGCTAGTTCGTCACATTGGTGTGAGAGTACGTTGGCTGAATCTCAGCGGCTTTGGCGGTGAGCCAAGGACTTACGTCGAAAAGGCGAGGCGTTACAGTTTACCCCACTTCACAAACTGACCGGCCCTGAGTCGCACGCCGCAAAACAAGTTCTCGCTGGCCAGTCAACCCGCATAAGAGTCCGGCCAGGCCCAGCGGCTGCTGACCGCATTGGAAAAGCCCGAGACATCTAGTTGTACGCGCATCCAATGCGGTTCAGGATCAGCCGAAGAGGCTTGTTGTCCGCAGGCTACTGATGCGAACGGACATCGATTTTTCAGCAGTTCTCGCGGTGATGGTCGCGATTGGTTCCAGACTTTGACCCGCGAACTGCTTCAGCGAAAGCCCTCTGCAAACTAACCCTCCCGCCTGCACGCCTGACGTGGACGGGGGACTCACTATACTCTTCTGCGCGGCGCTTGCGGGCGCGCATCCTCACCATTCCTCGATTCACACCCTGGAGTTCGACATGCAGGCGCTCTTCCTGTCGGCTGCGTTCTTGGTTGGCTCGTGTTTTCTGTCGACGGCTCGCGCGGATGATGCCGGCGAGCATGTCGTCTTTCCGGAAGGAACTGAACTTGAGCTGCTCTTCACCCGCGAGGTCGAGATCAACAGCGGGTTGACGGAAGGCCCCGCGGTCGCGCCCGACGGCAGCATCTACTTCACCGACATGCCGTTCGGCCTCGATGACAATACGCACATCATGCGGTACGACCCGGCCACCGGCGAGACGACGCTCTTTACCGACAACGCCGGCAAGTCGAACGGACTCGCCTTCGACGCTCATGGCGACATGATCTCGTGTTCCGGAGCCGACGGCGGAGGAAGCCGTCTCATTCGCTGGAACATTGAGACCGGAGAAGGCGAAACACTGGTCGACAACATCGGCGGCAAGAAGTTCAATTCGCCGAATGACCTGTGCATCGATTCCCACGGCCGCATCTACTTTTCCGATCCGCGTTACATTGGTGATGAGCCGCGCGAGCTGGAGCATCAGGCCGTCTATCGCGTCGACACCGATGGGACGGTGATCGAGATCACGCACGAAGTCGAGAAGCCGAACGGCATCGTCCTCAGCCCGGATGAACGCACACTCTACGTTGGCGACCACAACAACGGCAGCGAACGGCTCGACCCGACCGCTCCGCCGCCGACTCCCGGTGCGATGAAGATCTACTCGTATCCGCTGGACGAAAACGGACTGGTCGACGGCCCGCGCCGCACCCTGGTCGACTTCGGTGCCGAAGCCAGCAGCGACGGCATCACGGTCGATACCGAAGGACGCGTGTATCTGACCAGCCGGCGCTTGTCGCGACCGGGCATCATGGTGATCGATTCCGACGGGAACGAAGTCGACTTCTTTGCCACCGGCCCTGAGAACCAATCCGGGTCGTTCGACGACGTGGTCGGCATCCCCAGCAACGTCGAGTTCGGCACCGGCGACGACCGCCATTCGCTGTACATCACGATCAAAAAGAGCCTGTACCGCGTGCAGACGATGGCCGAGGGGTGGCGTCACCACGAGTGGGGCCCCCGATGAGTGCCACGGTTTCGAATTCAACCAGCGGCCCGATCGTCGGCAGCGGCGACTTTCGCTACCGCGTCGCTGTCGGCTGGCCGCGAATGCCGGCGGGCATGGACTTCGTCGAAGTGGCCGCCGTCGCGACCGACTCGCAGGGGCGAGTGTACGTCTTCAATCGGGGCAAGCATCCCGTCGCGGTCTTCACTTCGGATGGTGAGTTTCTGCTTGCGTGGGGGAAGGAGACGATCGTCCGTGCTCACGGACTGATGATCGGCCCCAATGACGCCGTCTATTGCGTGGACGATTTCGATCACACGGTCAAGAAGTTCACGACCGATGGCAAGCTGCTGCAGACGCTGGGCGTGCGCGGCCGGCCCTCCGACACCGGCGCGACGAGCATCGACTATCGCACGATCAAGTATTCCGGCGGGCCGTTCAACTACCCGACCGATCTGGCGATCGCACCGAATGGCGATCTGTTTATTACCGACGGCTACGGCAATGCGCGAGTGCATCGTTTCTCGCCGGATGGGAAACTGCTGCACTCGTGGGGCGAACCTGGTGCCGGGCCTGGGCAGTTCCATGTGCCGCACGGCATCGCGATTGATACCACAGGTATTGTCTATGTCGCCGACCGCGAGAACGGCCGCGTGCAGTTGTTCTCTACCGAGGGCAAGTACATCACGTCATGGAACAATCTCGCGCGGCCGAGCGAAGTGTTTATCGACCGCGACTCGATCGTTTATGTGGTTGAACTCGGTTATCGCGCGGGGATGTGGCCCGGCACCGTTGCGCCGACTCCCGATGCCACTGGCGGACGATTGAGCATCTTCAACCTGCGGGGAGAACTGCTGGCCCGTTGGGGTGGCGGAGAGAATCCGACGGAACCCGGCGACTTCTTCACACCGCACGATGTGTGGGTCGATGCGCGAGGAGATATCTACGTCAGCGAAGTCACTATGTCCGCTGGCGGCAATCGGGGACTGGTGGCGAGAGACTGCCACTGCTTGCAGAAGTTTGTGCGAGTGAAGTGATCTGAATAATTGAGTATCGAGATTTCGTAATCCCCTCTCCCCCGCCGAGAATGCAATTCGCAGTGAGGCACTTCAGCGGGGGAGAGGGTTAGGGTGAGGGGCAAAACTAGAGCCCCTCACCCCGGCCCTCTCCCCCACAACAACGCCCGACAGACCGTCCCGCCCCATTGTGGGGGAGAGGGAGGTATGAGAGAACTGCTTATGAACAAACTACCGCATGACGAGACTTACATCTAACGAACTGACTTCGCTCGCCGAGCGGATGTTCGCCGCCGCGGGCTGTCGTCACGATGAAGCGCGCCGCGTGGCGACGCATCTCATCGAGGCGAACCTCGTGGGACACGACTCGCACGGCGCGATTCGCATTCCGTCGTACGTGCAATGGCTGCGGGATGGCAAGGTCTTCGCCAACAAGTCGATCTCCATCATCACCGAGAATGATGTGATCGCGGTCGTGGATGGCCAATTCGGACTCGGTCAGACGATCGGCGAGCAGGCGACCGAGCTGGGCATCAGCAAGGCGAAGAAGAACGGCGTCGCGGTGATCGCTCTCCGCAACGCCGGTCATCTGGGCCGCATCGGCGACTGGCCGGAGATGGCGGCTCACGCCGGCATGCTGTCGCTCCATTTCGTGAACACCAGCGGTGCGGGAATGCTCGTCGCTCCGTTCGGCGGCATCGATCGCAGGCTGTCGGCCAACCCGTTCGCGGCCGGCGTCCCAGTTGCGAGTGCCCCGCCCATCATTCTCGACATGTCGGCCTGCACGATCGCCGAAGGCAAGGTGCGGGTCTGCCTCAATCAGGGAGTTCTGGCCCCGGAAGGCTGTCTGATCGATTCCGACGGGAATCCGACTGTCGATCCGCAGAGGTTCTACGCCGATCCGCCCGGCGCCATCCTGCCGATCGCGGGACACAAAGGGTATGGACTTTCGGTCATCATCGAGATGCTGGCCGGCGCGCTTACAGGCGGGTCGTGCACGAATCCGGCGAACTCGTTCCGGGTCGTCAACAACATGCTGTCGATCATCATCGATCGCAATCACTTCGGACCCTCTGAAGAGTTCTATCCCGAAGTCACGCGATTCATCGAGTTCGTCAAAAGTTCGCGAACCGTCGTTCCCGGTGGCGAGATCCTCGTCCCCGGCGAGATCGAACAGCGGGTCAAGGCGAAACGACTCGCGGAGGGAATCGAACTGGATGACGTCACTTGGAAACAGATTTGCCAGACGTGCCGATCGCTGGGCGTCAGTCACAACTTCGCCGAGCCGGATGATGCCGACGTGAACTCGAGAGTGAACCAGATTGTGATGCCGGGCTGCGAGACCAAGTAGCGGCGGCTCTCCGAGACGCCGAGGATGGAGCGATTGACGTTCAACTGATGTGCGTGAGGAGCGAGGAACACGCACTCACACGGCCCGGCGTCTGGGGACAGACGCCGCTACAAAAGACATCCTGATGACGAACGAGACGCGACCACCGCTGTTGCTCGACCGGCTGCCTCCGTGGCAACAGGACGAACTTCCCGCGCCGCTGCCCTTCACGCCGCGAAACCTGCTCCGCACCATCGGTCCCGG
This sequence comes from Planctomycetaceae bacterium, assembly GCA_031402175.1. GTDB lineage: Bacteria > Planctomycetota > Planctomycetia > Planctomycetales > Planctomycetaceae > JANNSB01. Next base: position 1,893 of record JANNSB010000595.1, on the reverse strand, counting down.
CGCCATTCTGCTGGCCGCCTCGATCGGCGGGGGTGAATGGCTGATCGGACCCGCGATTACGGTCAAGCACGGGGCCGGCATTCTTTGGATCGCCACCGTCGCCATCGGTTTGCAGTTGATCCTGAATCTCGAAGGCATTCGCTTCACGCTGTACACCGGCGAGCCGATCGTCGTGGGCATCATGCGCTTGAAGCCGGGGGCCGGCTTTTGGGGCGTGATCTATATGATCGCCACCTTCGTGCAGCTCGGCGTGCCCGCGCTGGCCGTCGGCTGCGGGGCGACGATCTTCGCCATGATCGCCGGAAGGCTCCCCGGGGATGGCGATGTCTGGACTCAGCGGTACATCATTTATGGAGTGATTCTCGGCACCGTCGCCCTGTTGATGTCGGGTAAGAAGATCGAGCGTGTGCTGGAAATCGCGTCGACCTTCATGGTGGTGTTCATCTTCGCGTTCTTGATCGTGGTGAATGTCTGGTTCGTGCCGATCGAGCATTCGATCGAAACGCTCGGCGGCTTCTTTCAATTCGGACGCATCTCGAATTTGGAGCACGTCGACCTGGTGCTGCTGGCTACGTTCGCCGCGACGGCCGGTTCGGGGGGCATTGGCAACCTCACGCTCACGAACTGGTATCGCGACAAGGGCATGGGGATGGGCGCCAAGGTTGGGGCGATTCACAGCGCCTTCAGTGAAGAGGGGGGCGGACTGTCGGCGACGGGCAAGGTCTTCGCCATCAACGAAGAGAACATGTCGCGCTGGCGGAACTGGTGGAAGTACGTCAAGGTCGACCAGGTTTGGCTGTGGGCCGTCGGATGTTTTTTTGGCATGTATTTCAACGTCAACCTGGCGACCTTCGTCGTCGAACCCGGTACCGACATGGCGAGTAATGCGGCCGGCGCGATTCAGGCCCAGGCGATGGCCGAGAAATTGTGGTCCGGGTTCTGGTGGCTCGCTCTCCTAAACGGCTTCTGGATCCTTTACTCGACGCATCTCGGCAATACCGACATCATGGTGCGCACCGTCACCGACATCGCGTGGGTCGTTTCACCACGACTGAGGCAGCGGAAGGGCATCAGCGTCAGCAAGGTGTACTATGTTCTGTTGGCCGTGTTCACGGTCTGGGGATTGATCTCGGTCAACTTCGGCAGCGCCATCGACCTGTTCAAAGTGCTCGGCACTGTGGCCGGCGGAGTGCTCGCCGTCTCAGCGGTTCAAATTCTGATCGTCAACACGCGGCTGCTGCCGCCGGAACTGCGACCGCCGATGTGGCGTCGCGCGGCGCTGGTTCTGTGTGCCGTCGGTTATGGTTCCCTCTCGCTGGCGTTGATCTGGGACAGGTTTCAGGAGAAGCCGCCGGCCTATGCGCCGGAGTCGTTTCGAGAAGTGATTACGCAACTGATTGCCGAGGGAAAATATACTTTGGCGGTGAAGTACGTCGACTCGGCCGATCCAGCACGTCAGACGGAGCATGACGGCTCGGGTTATCTTGCCGTGGCGGGGTTTGCGGTCTTGCTGCCCGGCGTTGAGGACGAAGCGACGTTTGATCCGGATCGAGACTGGGAGATACCGGGAACTTCAGATACGTTGAGCGAAGAGGACAAGTTGTGGCAACAAGCCGCGACTCGTTTCGCTGCGGAATACAACCGCATCCGGGCTGCCGAGGGGGAATGAACGATCAGCAACGCTCGACCATTGACGATGCCGTCGACCGGCGTGGATAATCTGTGCGACACGCCTTTTCAAGGGGGCCATTATGCGAAGTCTGCTTGCGTATCTCGAATCAGGAACGCTGCTGTCAGCTGTATCCGTATCGCTAATAACACTGGGCCTGACGGGTTGTGGAGGTGATGAAACCGAAACCGCCGACCATCCAGCCGACAAAATTCCATGCCCAG
>JANNSB010000594.1:0-11798 GCA_031402175.1 Planctomycetaceae bacterium | reverse complement strand
GAGCCTGCTCGCCTTGCTGATCGGCGCGCTGTCGCGACTCAAGCCGTCGCCTGCGACGAGCCCGGGCGGCTTCACCGGGAGCGGCCAGATTGCGTCGTGGTAGTCTTGCAGAATGTCGCAGTACAGCACCAGGTTGATGATGCCGAACCAGATCCCCAAAAAGATCTGCGCTTTGCGTTCGCCCGGGGTCGGCATATGGACTCCATTATCTCCAGCCCGGAAGCCGAACACGCGACCGAGATAGTGCTCGATAAAGCTTCCCTCGTATCCCTGCTCGCCGGCCGCTTTTCGATAATGATTCTCGAGCGGCGTGAGCGGACACGTCCAGCCCATGATGTAGGCGGTGCTGACCCAGGCGGCGAGCGGAAAGTGAATGAGTCCGATCCAAAGCTCGAAGCGGGCCGCCACGCTGCCGAACAGAAAGAAGACCGCGATCAACGCATGGAGGACCATCACGAGATCGGCGAGGCGACGATTGAGCATGGGGAGAGAGGTGAGAGGCCAGAGTACATTTTCTCTCAAGCCGCAAGCCTGGAGCCTTCAGTCTTCCGCCTCAAGCCTCGCGCCTCATCGGCTCCGCTCGATCGTCGCGCTGGAAGATGGCGGCGGTTATTGGGCACGATTGGATGAGTCGCTTTTTGGTCGGCCGGCGGTGGGAGCATCCTGGGGCTTGTAGTCGCCGATGAGTGACTTCACCGGGCAGATGGAGAAGATCGGGCACTTCTTGCAGCCGACGGCGAGTGCAATGGGGCAGAGCGTCATGGCGCGATTCCTTGAAACGGGCGAGCACCGCGGAGATTCCGTCGCACTCGATTCCCGCGTCTTGAGAGTAACCGTTCTGGGCCGTCACAGCGGACAATTCCCGCAAGCGAGCGTGGATTGGCGGAAATGGGCGCGGGAGGCCAGAGGTCAGGATTCAGGCGTTCCGCAACTCTCAACTCTTATCCCACAAATCCGAGCCGAGCCGGAATGCGAATGCTTGTCACGCTGCTGAACACACTGCGCGCTCAAGGCAAACGATACGGTGTCTGCGCCCTCTGCCTCGGCGGCGGCAATGCCGTGGCGATGCTGGTGGAAGGCGTGTGATAGGTTGCTGCCCCATAGGGGCAAGACACGACAGCCCAGGGCAACGCCCTGGGGATTGAGACAAACGAGAACTGGAAGCCCTGTAAGGGCGTTACATCTCGACGCGTAAGCCGCCCTTTCAGGGCTTGGGAATCGATTTCACACCGCGTTCCCAAGGCGTTGCCCTGGGCTATTGTCTTTCGCCCCTGCAGGGCTTTTCGGCCGCAACTCCGTCCTGAAGGCGATCGTGCCTCACTCCAACGCCATCTCCAGCAACATCTGCCCCAACGCCTTGCCCTGCGCATCGGTCTTGAGTGAGTTCTTCAGGATGCCGCGCAGGATGAAGTTGAGCGCGTGCAGGTTGGGCATCTCGAACCGTTCGACGGCCTCCACTCCCAGCGGCGCGAAGTACACGGCGACGCGTTCGGCGGTGAGCCACTGCTGAATGAACTCGTAGTCGGCTGGCGAGCGGGCGATGACGCCGACGTTGGCGCTCGTCCCCTTGTCGCCGCTGCGGGCGTAGCAGATGTCTCGGAGCGTCGCTCGCGTTGTCGATGGCAAAGTCGCGCTCGCCGCGTCGTTCGACTGCTTTGGGAGAACGGCTGCGATTGGCGGGAGCATCGCCCAAGTTTCTCGTGTCGCGGTCGATGTCGATGTCCGTTCACTCGGCACTTCGATCATCTCGATTGTTGGCGTCACTCGCGAGGCCTCGATCAGGCACGGCCAGTAACGAAACACCGCATGCACATTCGGCCTGCCTTCCGCGTAGCCGGTCGTTCCCTGCGGGCCGGCGGTGATGAGGGGCATCAACTCGCGGCTGAAGCACTCCACGGCCGCGCGGTCATCGGATTCGACGGCGATTCGCAGAACTGTTTCAAATGAGGTTGGTTCGGCAGTTCGCGTTCGCGGCCAGCAACTGCCGCTGCCGAGACATTCGATCACATGATTCGTCAGCACATGCCCCGCGGCGAGCACACGGCGGATGACGATCTCTCCGCTGCGTTGCGCCTTGGCCGCAGCGTCGCGTCCCACGATCGTCAACATCCCGGCCGCTCTGTAGCCATCACGATAAGTGGCGCTGACCTTGAGCGTCGTTGGCCGTGGACTGCCGACTGCACCGCTCACTCGCACGCGGTTGGCTCCCAGATCTTCCACCTGCAGTGCGAGGAACGACACAATGACATCGGGGCTGAGGTAGCGACCCGGGTCGCCGATCTCGTAGACGAGCTGCTCCTTCACCGTCTGTTCGCTCACCCGGCCGCCTGTGCCTTGAGGCTTGGTGACGATGCAGGCACCGTCGGCATCGATCTCGACGATGGGGAAGCCGATGCGATCGGGATCGGGAAGCGCGAGCCAGTCGGTCGAGATGCCGCCAGTCACCTGCGTGCCGCACTCGATGAGATGCCCCGCCACCGTGGCCCCCGCGAGACGCTGCCAGTCGTCCGCACTCCAACCGAAGTGATGCAGGCACGCGCCGACCACTAGCGACGGGTCGGCCACGCGCCCGGTGATGACGATGTCGGTCCCCTGCGCAAGGGCCGCTGCGATTGGTGCCGCACCCATGTAGGCGTTCGCGGTGACCAGTCGATCCTGCACGTCGCCGATCGGAGCCGAGGTGTCGAGGTTGTAGAATTCACTCCCTCTCCCCCGCTGGAGACGATCCATTGTGTCTTGAGGCTGAAGCGGGGGAGAGGGGAAAGATTCCGCACGCACTTGCTCCAGCACATCATCGCCGCTGACGACCGCGATCTTCATCCCGAAACATCCCGCTTCCTCCAGCACCTTCGCACAAGCGGCGGCGCAACCTTGCGGATTCAAGCCGCCGGCGTTCGCGATCACTCTACACTTGCCACCCCGCTGCCAGTACGGCGCGAGTGACCGCACCACTTCGACGAAGTCTCGCGGGTAGCCGAGTGAAGGATCCCGCTCGCGCTGCAGGGCCAGAATCGACATCGACACTTCGGCCAGGTAGTCGAGCGTGAGGAAGTCGAGGTTCGGCTCGCTCGCCAGCGTCTCGGCCGCTGCATCCGAACGGTCTCCCCAGAAGGCTTGGGCATTGCCGATTCTGAGGGGTGGCTGGCTCATACTTGCAGCACTCCCGTGCGAAATTCGCTGGTCGCGGGCGGCAACAGCATGAGCGCCATTCGCAGCCAGTCGCGAGTCGCATGCGGCGGGATGATGGCATCCACCCAGCCGCGGGCGGCTCCGTACTGAATCGCCGTCTGTTCCTCGTATTGCTGGCGGATGCTGTTTCGCAACTCTTCCTTCTCCGCCTTCGACAGTTTCTTTCCTTCGCGCTCTGCATCACGCAATCGCAGCGCAAGCAGCGTGTCGGCGGCCTGACTGCCACCCATCACGGCGTATCTGGCATTCGGCCAGGCGAGAATGAGAGCCGGGTCGTAGGCCTTGCCGCAGAGCGCGTAGTTCCCCGCGCCGAATGAACCGCCGATGATGACAGTGAGCTTCGGCACGATCGAGTTGCTCACCACGTTGACGAGCTTAGCGCCCGAACGAATGATCCCCGACTGTTCGGCCTGCTTGCCGACCATGAAGCCCTGCACGTCTTGAAAGAAAATGATCGGCAACTTCGTCTGATTGCAGTCCATCACGAATCGGGCCGCCTTGTCTGCTGCATCGGGATACAGGACGCCGCCGATTTGCAGTTCGTGCGCGGCCGAGTGCGTGCGTTTCTTCTGATTCGCGACAATGCCCACCGGATGGCCAGCGATGCGGGCATACGCCGTGACAAGGCTCTGGCCATACTCTGCCTTGTACTCCTGCAGCGAATCGCGATCGACAATGCACTGGAGCACATCGCGAACCTCGTATTCGCCGCGACCATCAGCCGGAACGAGATCGTACAGCTTCTCGGGATCAACGGAGGGAGCGTTGACATCGCTCAGTGCATCGTCACCGGCGGGCAGCATTCCGACCAGCGATCGCAGGCGCGCGAGACATGCGTGATCATCAGCCTCGCGAAAGTCGACGGTCCCGCTGATGGCCGCATGCATGGCGACTCCGCCGAGTTCTTCGGGGTCGACATCCTGACCGATCGCGGCCTTCACAAGAGCCGGCCCGGCCAGGCACATCTGGCTCCCTTCGGTCATCAGCACCTTGTCGCACAGCACGGGGAGATACGCCCCGCCCGCGATGCAATTGCCCATGACTGCCGCGATCTGCGGAATGCCCGCGGCCGACAGCACCGAGTTGTTGCGGAAGATGCGGCCGAAATCGTCTTCATCCGGAAAGATCTCATCCTGCAGCGGCAGGAACACGCCGGCGGAGTCGACCAGATAGACGATCGGCATCCGAAACTGATACGCGATCTTCTGCGCGCGGATCAGTTTCTTCACCGACTGCGGAAACATCGCGCCGGCTTTGACGGTGGCGTCATTCGCCGCGATCAGACACCAGTGGCCCTCGATGCAACCGATGCCTGACACCAGTCCCGCCGCGGGGATTTCGCCCCACTCCTGGTACATGCCATGCGCGGCCCAAAGGCCCATTTCGAAGAATTGCTGGTCGCGATCAAGCAATCCCGCGAGTCGTTCGCGGACTGGCAACCTGCCGAGCTTGCGCTGCCGTTCGTGCCCCGCCGCGCCGCCCCCTTCGCGCAGTTTGGTTTCCTGCTGCAGGAGCTGGTCGGTGAGTTCTTTCAAGGAGGCCATAGGCGATAGGCTACAGGCCGCGGGCTTGCGAGCGAAGCCCATCTGACACCAACCCGCAGCGCGATTGTTTGAGAGGGACTTCGGTTCGTTCACGGAAAAACATGGCGACACCGATATGGTGACCCGAAGTGTGAGCGAGGGCCTCGTGAATCGCGCCTGCCATCCATCGTGCGGCGTGGCTTGCGGCGTTTGACCTGGCACGGAACGGACGGATTAAGAATGCGAATCGTGAGACTGCATCCCGCTCGCTACCGAGTCACTCGTGCCGCGTCGATGTTCACGACGCCCTCGCTCACACTTCGGGTTACCATTGTGCGTGCCTAGAACAAGTCCATCAGTTCATTGACACTCAACTCATCCAGACGCTCAGCATCGCGATACAAATCGATCAATGCTTCGACACGGTCATTCTTCAGCCGTGTACCGCAGTTGTCGCGGAACTTGTCATAGAGCAGCGGGACCGATTCCGCTCGCCGCCGTCGATGTCCCAGCGGATACTCCACCTCGATTCGCTCGGTGGCCGTGCCGTCGCGAAAGAACACTTGCACGGCATTCGCGATCGACCGTTTGACAGGAGCGAGATAGTCGCGAGTGTAGCGCGGCTCTTCGGCGACCGTGGTCTTGTCTCTCAGGATGGCAAGTCGCGGATCCGAGGCCAACGGCTCTTCGTAGTGGTCCGATGTCAGTTCACCATACAGCAGCGCCGCCGCGGTGATGAACTGCAGGCAATGATCGCGGTCGGGCGCGTTCTGCAGCGGACCAGTCTTGTTGATGATCCGCATGGCCGATTCCTGCGTCTCGATGTGAATGTGCTCGATCTCATCAATGTGGGACACCACCTGCGGATGCAGCAGCATCGCCGCCTCGGCCGCCGTCTGAGCGTGAAACTCCGCCGGAAACGAGACCTTGAAAAGAATGTTCTCCATGACATACGAACCGAACTGCCGGTTCACTTCGATCGGCTTGCCGCGCATCAATGAATCTTGAAAACCCCACATGGAAGCAGACAATGCGGTCGGGTAACCCATCTCTCCCGCCAAAGCCCACAACGCGAGTTGCACTCCGCGCCGCGTGGCGTCACCCGCCGCCCAGCACTTTCTGCTGCCGGTGTTCGGGGCGTGCCGATAGGTTCGCAGTGCGCCGCCGTCGATCCAGGCGTTGCTGAGGGCGTTCATCACCTGCTGATGCGAGCCGCCGAGCATCTGCGTCACGACGCCCGCAGTGGCGATGCGCACGAGGATGACGTGATCGAGCCCGACGCGGTTGAACGCGTTTTCCAGCGCGAGCACTCCCTGGATCTCATACGCCTTGATGGCGCACGTCAGCAGATCGCGCACCGTGAATCGCCTCGCTCCCTCGCGCCGGCACAGATAGTCGGCCGTCGCCAGCAGGCCGCCGAAGTTGTCGGAGGGGTGCCCCCACTCGGCCGCCAGCCAAGTGTCGTTGAAATCGAGCCAGCGGATCATGCACCCGATGTTGAACGCGGCCGTCACCGGGTCGAGTTCCCAATTCGTCCCCGGCACCCGTGCTCCGCCGGGCAACACCGCGCCGGGCACGACTGGTCCCAGCAGCTTGGTGCATTCGGGATAGTTGAGAGCTAGCAGGGCGCAGCCGAGACTGTCCATCAGACACAGCCGGGCGGTCGCGTAGGCTTCGTCGCTGAAGGCATGGTCGCGCGTGACGTAGTCGGCCAACTCTCTGAGCAGGGGATCGGGTTCTCTGTCGGCGGAATGCGAGAAGTGGCTCAATGCGTCTCCAGCGTAGTGACGGTTTCGTTCTGCATGATCGTGTGCGGAATTGATTCGAACAAGACCACATGGTTCCGACGAAATGCCGGCACTGAGTGAGGTAATCCTTGCGGAGAACGGTCCCTCTTCATCGAAGTCCGTGCTCTCCTCTAAACCCTCGACCCTCACCCAGCCGTCCATTGCATCCCGCATCACAATCCATCAATGTTCGGACATCACTGGAACTGACCACTACGAGACATCACTCAGGAGCGACTCATGAACATGCCTCAACGATCGATACTGGCTCTGCTGACTGCCATCTTCGTCATCCCTGCCGCCGCCAACGCCGAGGTGCGCATGCCGACGATTTTCGGCAGTCACATGGTGTTGCAGCGGGACATCGAGGCTCCTGTCTGGGGGTGGGCCGACCCGAGTGAAGAAGTGTCGGTGTCGTTTCGCGATCAGGCCCTGTCGACGACCGCGGGGGCTGATGGCAAATGGATGGTTCGCCTCGCGCCCCTCTCCGTCGGTGATCCCGGCGTCCTCGAAGTGAAGGGGACGAACACTCTCACCTTCGAAGACGTGCTCGTCGGCGAGGTCTGGGTCTGCAGCGGACAGTCGAACATGGAATGGTCGATCGATGCCTCGTTCGATCCCGAATTGGAACGCCTCGCCGGCAATCAACCGGGCATCAGGCTCTTCGGCGTGGATCACGCCACCGCGATGGAGCCACAACAGGATTGTCCTGGTCGGTGGCAGTTGTGCACGCCCGAAACGCTGGGAGGCTTCTCGGCGGTGGGGTATTTCTTCGGCCGTCAGCTTCACGAGACGTTGCAGGTGCCGGTGGGACTGCTGGCCACCGACTGGGGCGGCACTCCAGCCGAATCGTGGACCAGTCACGACCATCTGGCCGCACATGCCGAATTGCAGCCGATTCAGGCGACGTGGGCCGAGCGCGTGGCTGCGTACAATCCCGACAAAGCCCGGTCGGATTACGAGACAGCGTTGGCGGCTTGGGAAGATCAGGTGGCAGCGGCCCGCGCCGAGGGTCGCCCCGAGCCCGGCCGACCGCAGATGGCGCAGGATCCAACGCAGCACCCGCACCATCCCAGCGTGCTCTACAACGCCATGATCGCACCCATCGTCCCCTTCGCGATTCGCGGAGCGATCTGGTATCAGGGGGAATCGAACGCCGGGCGGGCCTATCAATACCGCACGTTGATGCCGACGATGATCCAAAGCTGGCGGGATGCGTGGGGACAGAGTGACTTCCCGTTCTATCAAGTGCAGTTGGCGAACTTCCTGCAGATTCAACCCGAGCCTGGCGACAGCGCGTGGGCCGAACTGCGTGAAGCCCAGGCTCTCACTCTCGATGCGATTCCCAACGTCGGCATGGCGTGCATCATCGATATCGGGTCAGCGACCGACATCCACCCCAAAGACAAGTACAACGTCGGCCGTCGGCTCGCCCGCGCCGCGCTTGTCGAAGTTTATGAAGTTGCAGGCATCACCAAATACGGACCGACCTATCGCTCGCTGGACATCGTCGGCAGCGATTGCGTGATTCACTTCGACAATCTGGGAGAAGGAGGCCTGCGCGGGCTGATCTCCTACTACAACGAACCCCTCACCGGCTTCGCGATCGCCGGAGCCGACCACAAGTGGGTCTGGGGCAACGCCCGCATCGAAGGCGAGACGGTGATCGTGTCGCATCCCGACGTGCCGGAACCATTGGCCGTGCGCTACAACTGGGCCGACAACCCGCAAGGCAACCTCTACAACCAGGCCTACCTCCCGGCATGGCCCTTCCGCACGGATGACTGGACGGGCGTGACGGAAGGGAAGCTGACGCCTTGATTGAAAGGAAGACTTTGGAATCAACTCACACCAATCCGCGTTTCTTCCTCAGCGTCCATTCGATGGTCAGCAGGAACACGAAGATTGCCAAGAGTGGCCAGCCGTCCCAGAGTTGGATGTGGCGGTAACGGATCAGTTCGGCTGAGATTCCATTTTTGGCCAGATCCAGCACGAACTCACCAAACTGCTCAGCTTCGATAGTCATGCCTGTTGTCAAGTGGGCGATTTCGCGCATCAGGTCAGGGTCGGCGACGGGGTTGTCCATTTCGATGTCGCGGGCGTCGACGAGAAACCGGCCCATCGCGGGCAGGCCGAGGTCGACCCCTTCGAGCTGGCCGTTCACGCGGACCCAGTAGTCGCCGGCCTCGGCGGTGTCGGCAAACTCCGCGAGGCCGCCGTCAAGCGTGAGAGATGAAGCCACCGTTTGCCACGTCGCATCGGGCGAAAGCACCTCGACCTCGAAGCGCGCATCGGTGATCGGCTGGCCGTTCTCATCCCGCGCCCCGAACTCGATGGGAGCCGTCGCCATCGGAGCGAAGTTGCGCGGCTGAATCCTGCACCAGATCGGCTGGTCGCTGTCGAACTCCTTCCGTGCCAGCCAGAGAATGAGTTGTTGCCAGAACCGCTGATGCAGTTCCCGATGGCCATGCAGATGCCAGCGCCAGGTCTCGAAGGGAGCGAACGCCGCGACCCGCCCGCCGCCCGAATCGGTCGCCAGCAGCAGCGGCTGTTGATCTTCGGACTCGGCGAGCACATCGATGTTGTTGTTGCGCGGTTCGAGCCGCACGGCGCCGGCCAGTTTCGGCAGTTCGAGCCAGCTCTCGCTCAGTTCGCCGGGCGCGATCTGCATCAGGTAATGCGCTTCGCCATCAGGCGTGGGCAGCATCTGCACCTGTTCGCTGATGAACAAACTTTGTGGCGGCGTTTCACCTAGGCGCACTGCATCTGACGAATCGAGCTTTACCGGAATGAGGTCGGCGATCGGAGAGTCGGCATATCCCCCCGCGGAAAAACTGTAGACGCCGCCGAGCATCAAGAGGCCCGCTCCTTCACCCACCCGCAGCACGAGGCGGTCGAGCAGATTCACATTACCCTGCAACCGAAACATCGATGAATGCACATCGCCGATGATGTAGACATCGTACGTTCCCGGATCGAACAAGGACGGGTCGATGCGAGTGTTGCCGGCGAATGCGCCACTGTTGATCACCTGGAGATCGACTTGAATCTTCGCCGTGTCGTTGAGCAGCCGGATGGACCGCTGCTCGATGCGGGAGGTGTCGAAATAGGCCACGCGCAGCCCCCCCTGACGCACCGTGATCAGGCTTTGTACGAGATTGTTGTTGCGCTTGAGTTCGCCATCGAGCGGGACTGCTTCCATCGCCAGCTTGTACTCGCCGGCCCGGTCCGCGATGAACGCCAGTTCGACGGAGATGAGCTGGTTGTTGTCCTGAATGTCGATGTCGCGAAACGATTCGGCACCGGGCTCCAGCAGAATCTCTTTCAGTTCCCCCGATTCGCCCAGCGACAGGCCCGTGCGATCCTCGATCAGCAGCCGGACCCGCACCCGGCGGCCGGCGGCGCCCGTCACTCGCAGTTGCGCCCGCACCGGCACCGTCTTGCGCTCGAAGGCCTCGGGGTTGATGATCATGTCTTCGACGGCGAGATCGAGGCCCACGCCCGTCAGTTCCGGCAAGCCGTAGACGACCGTGTGAATCGGTATCCCGCGCTGTTCCGCGAACCTGCGTGCGGCGGCCCGCGGGTCGGCATCGTCTTCGCCGATGGCTCGTTGTGCGCCGTCGCTCATCAGCACGACGCCGACGAGTTGTTTGCTCATCTCCTCCTGCCGAATCTCATCGATCACCTTGCCGATGCCGGTGAAGCGTCCCTCGGACTCGACGCCGGGAGCATCGGTCTCAGTGATCTCGGTGTCGAAGTCGAGGTAATGGATTTCGAGCGTCTCGCCGAGCTCGGCCAAGGCCTCTTCGTTGTCGACCAGCGTGCGGACCAGAGCCTCGCGCCGCGAGATGTCCGGAGCATCGGGGGTCGACATGCTGCGGCTGACATCCATTAGCACGATGAGGACGGCTCCCCGTTCGTCCTTCTCCTCGAACTGCAGGGCGGGGCGCAGCATCGCGAAGATCAGCACGAGCATGGCCGCGAGGCGGATACCCATGAGGAGTCGCCGCGTCCACGGCGGCAAATGCCTGACCCGCGGCGGATAGGTCCAGAGCACGACCGTCAGCATGACGACGATCGCCGCCACCACCCACGGCCACGACCAGACAGGCGATAATGTGAGCCGCACCGATTCCATGGGTGAAGTATATCAGCCGAGGAATCGGCGGGCATTAGCCCGCAGCGCCAGCAAGGGGGGCGTGAATTCGAGCATTCAATTCCGTTCGAGCGCGCCTTCCGGGACGACGTGGTGCGCGAATGTGTGATGAATCGCCGCACCAAACTCCGCAAGCCTCATCGAGCCTGCCGGATAGCGATCTTTGACGGCTCCCTTGCTGGCGCTGCGGGCTAATGTTGGACGTCACCCCAGCAGTTCGCCGCGCACGATCCCGGAGCCTGCGATCCGGTGCGGGCGGCCCTGGCGATCGGGGATCGTCGAGTCGGGATCGATGCCGAGCAGGTGATAGACCGTCGCCAGCACGTCCTTCGGCGAGATCGGCGTTTCGACGACATCGCCGGCGATCGCATCGGTGGTGCCGACGACCTGACCGCGGCCGAAACCCGCGCCGGCGAAGATGGCCGAGTAGGCCCGACTCCAATGGCCTCGTCCGCCTCCCGTCACGTTGTCGAGCTGTGGTGTCCGTCCATGCTCGCTGATGCAGACCACGAGCGTTTCATCGAGCAGCCCGCGTTCATCGAGATCACGAATCAGAGCAGGATACGCCTGATCAAACGACGGACACAGTTCCTCCCGCATCCGGCGGTAATGTTGATAGTGCGTGTCCCACGCCGAGTCGGTCAGGCCGAACTCATCCCAGAAGAGACTCACGAGTCGTCCGCCGGCTTCAATGAGTCGCCTCGCGACGATCGATCCCTGACCGAACAGCGATATGCCGTACTCTTCGCGCAGCGCCATCGGCTCGCGAGTGATGTCGAGCGCCTCTTGCATTTTCGTCGACGTGAGCAGTCCGAACGCCGTCTGCTGATGCCGATCGAGGCTCGACAGTTGTTGTGAATCGTACGACCGACGAACCTCATCAAACTGATCAAGCAACGACCGTCGGCGATCGAGCCGGTCGAGTGTCAGTTCCTCACGCAGCTGGCCATCGGACGACAGTCGGAACGAGCAGTTGGGATCGATGGCGACGTATGGATCAAAGATCTCCCGCACGACGCCGCGATTCTCCTGCACGAAACCTTTGGTGGCGGTGCCTTGAAATTCGGTCCAGATCGGATCGTAGCTCGGCCCGAAGAACCCGCCGTACGGCCCGGATCTCGGCGGCTGATCGGAGCGACGCGA
>JANNSB010000593.1:0-5131 GCA_031402175.1 Planctomycetaceae bacterium | reverse complement strand
ACTGGCGAGTTGATGCCCAAAATGTGTGCCACTGGTCGGCTTGTCCGCCAGTGCGAGCGCGGAGGACGGTCGCAACTTCAAGGCACTTGTCATCCGTATTGCTTGCTTTCTCTGGCTGGCTGGTGCCGAGCAGATAGCCACGTCGACTTACCATTCCCACTGGCGGACGAGCCGACCAGTGGTACAAGTGGCACACTTTCGTCAGTTAGTTCAACAGTGGCACCAGGCGAATGGCGCCGACGGCTGGCGATGCATGCCGATTTGCCGTGATCTTGCGGCGAACGGGAGATGACCGTCTGATGCTTCGCCCGTGATCGTCACGCCGCTCCCGTTGGTCCCGTTGGTCGTGGCGTGTCCCACCTGCCGGATTTGCCCCGGATCGAGACAGCGCAAGAAGAAGGACTTGGAGTCGTTCACCCCAAGTCCAATCGCTTCAAAGTGACCAAAACAGGACTCGAACCTGCACGGGGTTTAAACCCCACTAGGCCCTCAACCTAGCGCGTCTGCCAGTTCCGCCACTTGGGCTGTGGTGCAGTGCCGAACTCGAAGGGACGCCAGTATACCGTTCGCCCCATCACCTGCAATCTTGCCGCCGCGGGTCGCCGATGTCTTTCCCAGAGCGTCGATGTCGGTCGCAGGTTCGCCAGTTCGACGTTGTTTTCAGTGGTGGATGGAACGCCGAGTCCGGCGATCAGTCGGTCACTTCGCTTGGCGGATCGACAGTCAGATACGGGCGCATTTTTTCCAGGGTCACGTCGCCGATGCCGTGGACCTGGTTCAGATCGTCGATCGACTGAAACGGTCCATGCTGTTCGCGGTAGTCGACGATGCGGCGGGCCAGCACTTCGCCGATAGCATCGAGTTGCAGCCACTCGACCCAGGTGGCCGTGTTGATGTCGATGGTGAACCGGTAATGCTCGGCCGCGGGCAGCACTTCGATTTCGGTGGCCGTCCAGCCGTAGCGCCGCACGAGGTGAAGGGCCGAAAGGAGTAGAATCAACACCAGCATCGCGGCGACGAACGCGAGGTCTCCTCGCGACAGGGTCTGAACGCGGTCATCAGGTTTAAGCTGAACAGGTGATGAAACCGCAGGAGTCTCCCGAGCCGGTGCTGATGGCTGAGGCCGGGGGCGCGGGTCGGGATGCGTTTTAGGTTCAGGTGCCGGCTGATCGCGCTGTACATCGGTCGGCGGTGAAGTTTGCGCTGCGGGCGGACCCGTATGTGCATCAGGCGCGGCAGCCGGACCCACGCCGCGCGGATTCTGCAGCGATGGATTGTCCGATGCGCCCGCGCCCTGCATAGCCAGTCTCACTCATAGCGCCACTTGAGTTCCCAGGGGTCCGCCGTCTCCACTTGCCATTGCTGCAACTGCGCCTGCATCTCGCTCAATTTGTCTGCATGCTCCGGCAGCTCCGCGAGATTGTGCGATTCCCACGGATCGTCCGCCAGATTGTAGAGTTCGAATCGCGGCCGCTGCACATACGCCTCGACGGTGCGTGGGCCGTACATTTCGTCGCCGCGCGACAAGACACCCTGCCAGGTCGGAGAACCATACAGGTCTGATGCGAACGGATACGGCAACTGATGGGCGATGTTGAAGATCAGCTTGTAGTCGCCCGAAATAACGACCCGCATCGGATAGTACATCGTCACTTCGTGAAAGCTGTGCGATGCGAATGTCGTGTCCCAGCCCTCTGGGTGCTCTTCATCAAGCACATCGAGGAACGATCGGCCGTGAGAGGCCGGCGACGGTGGCTGGTTGGGACCGTTACTCATATTCGGAGACCGAGGTCCTCCCAATGTAGGCGTCACGTCGCAGAAATCGAGAATCGTCGGCGCGATGTCGACCCAACTGACGCGAGCGTCGCAAGTAATCCCGCGAGCAGTGGCGTCGGGACTGGCGAGTATTAGTGGAAGATTCATTCCCGGCTGATAGAGCGTCGTCTTCGCGCCCGGAAACGGGGGCCCGTTGTCGGACAGCAAGATCACGAGCGTGTCATCGATATGGCCGCTCGATTCGAGGTAGTCGAGCAGCGCACTGACTCCCTGATCGAAACGATTGATCGCCTGGTAGTACTCCGCAAGTTCCGCTCGTACGTCGTCGTTGTCGGGCAACCACGGCGGAGGCGTCATCTCGCTCGCCTCGAATCGCACCCGTTCACACCCCGGATAGGGGTTCTCTTCGCGATCGTTGAGATTGGCGAAGTCTCCCGTACCTGCTCCGCGATGCGGGTCGCTGGAACAGAAGTAGAGAAAGAAGGGCCGCTCGTCTTCTTCCTCCATCCAGTCTACGGCGTTGGCCACCATCATCGCGGAATTCCGGCTGCCACCGATGAGTCGGTCATTGCGGTACTCATCGAAGTGAAACACTTCTTCGGGCGCCACATGAAACTTTCCAATCGAGCAGGTGCGATAGCCGGCCTCGGCAAGCATGACCGGCAGTGTTCGCACAGACGAATACGCAGTGAAGTGATGCGTGGCGTGCGCCAGCCCATAGGCTCCCGTCGCGTGATTGTGCAGGCCAGTCAACAGGACAGATCGACTCGGACTGCAACTGGCGGTGGTGCAGCCGGCTCGCGTGAAGCGAGTTCCCCGCTCCGCCAGTCGGTCGATGCCGGGCGTTCGGGCCACGGGATCGCCGTAGCAGCCGATCTGAAAGCCCATGTCGTCGGCGACGATCAGAATGACGTTCATGCCGCTGTTCAAAGCGGCGTCATCCGCTCGCGAGATGTCCCCCCATATGCAAAGGAGGCAAACAAGGCAGGCGACCTTCCATCTGTTCGGCATGGCCCACTCTCTCAGAACGAGGTCACCTGACGAAGGGACGCAGCACAGCAGGGAGAGGGGAAGCGACCTCCGCACACCTGGAAACGCGATACTTATGGCTGCTCGGTTTCCCGCCTGACCCGGTTCGTACGGTCCCACCGCACGGAGGTCGCTTCTCATCTCCCTGGGGAGTCCTCAAAGTTAGCGGATCGCCAACCGAGGTTCAATCACCCGCCATTCTATATCCGTCCGATGTCCAAACAATGGGAGTTCTGGATCGATGTCGGTGGAACATTCACCGATGCGATCGGCTGCGCGCCGGATGGCACACTGAAGACGTGCAAAGTGCTGAGTTCCGGCGTGACTCGCGGGCGCGGACTTTGGGACCGTTCTCGCCAAACGCTGACTGACCCCGCCCGGCGTCTACCGAGTCCTGATTTTTTCGGCGGTTACAAGCTGCGACTCCTGGATGAAGGAGGTCGAATGATCGGTGACGCAGTGGTCGTCCATCACGATTTGGACCAGGGAATGCTTGCGCTGGATGGGGTCTCGTTCGCGGCGTCTGCCAAGGAATTCGCCTACGAACTCATCTCGCCCGAACTGGCCCCCGTGCTGGCGATTCGCACGCTGCTCGGTCTGCCATTGGCCGTTGAGTTGCCCCCTTGCCGCGTGAAGCTCGGCACGACCCGCGGCACCAATGCCTTGCTCGAACGCAAGGGAGCGCGGACGGCGTTCATTACGAATCGAGGTTTCGGCGACCTGCTGCGAATCGGCAATCAGGCCCGACCCAAACTGTTCGAGCTGGATATTCGCAAGCCGCAGCCGCTGTTTGATTCTGTTGTTGAAGTCGCGGGACGCATCGATGCCGAAGGCCGAGAGTTGACGCCGCTCGATCTGGATTCGTTGCGGAGCAAACTTTTCAGTCTCAAGCAGCAGGGAATCGACTCGCTCGCCGTCTGTCTGCTGCATGCGTGGAAGAACCCGGTTCACGAGGTGCAGGTGGGTCAATTGGCGCGCGAACTCGGGTTCGTTGAAGTGAGCCTGTCGCACGAGGTCGCGCCGCGCATCAAGGCGGTCGCGCGTGGTGACACGACCGTCGTCGATGCGTACCTCAATCCCGTGCTGCGGGAGTATGTCGCACGGATTCAATCCTCGCTGGGACAATCGCCTCTGCAACTCATGACGTCGGCCGGCGGCCTCGTCGGCGCCGGGGCCTTTCGCGGCAGGGACTGCATTCTCTCCGGCCCGGCGGGCGGAGTCGTCGGCTTCGCGCGGGTCGCCACGCTTGCGGGCTTCAGTAAAGCCATTGGTTTCGACATGGGAGGCACGAGTACCGATGTGTCCCGATATGCCGGAGAGTTCGAGCGCGAGTTCGAGACCACCAAGGCCGGCGTGCGTATCGTCGCTCCCATGCTGGCCATCGAGACCGTGGCCGCGGGTGGCGGGAGTATCTGTGGTTTCGACGGAGTCTCGCTCTTCGTCGGTCCGCACAGTGCCGGCGCACAACCCGGACCGGCATGCTATGGAGCGGGGGGGCCGCTGACAGTCACCGACTGCAACCTGGCGCTCGGCCGACTGCTGCCGGAGCGATTTCCTTTTGAGCTCGATGCCGCTGTAGTCGATCGCCGGTTGAGCGAACTGTGCGAACAGATCGCGAGTTCAACGTTGGGGAAGCGATACACGCCGATCGAGTTGGCTCAGGGTTTCATCGACATCGCTAACGCTCATATGGCCCGGGCGATCCGGCAGATCAGCGTCGCCCGCGGCTTCGACCCGGCCGAGCATGTGTTGGTGACGTTTGGTGGCGCCGGCGCTCAGCATGCCTGTGCCCTGGCGCTAGAACTTGGGATCCGAAAGATTCTCGTGCATCCGCTGGCGAGCCTGCTGAGCGCGCTCGGAATGGGACTGGCGGATGTTCGCCGGATGCGCGAACTGACCATCCTGCGAGAATGCACCGATGCTGTGCTCAACGAGGCGCGAACCGAATGGGAAGGTGTCGCCGATGACCTGAAAGTCGAGATCGTCGCCGAGGGGGTCGCGGCATCGCTGATAGATCCGCCGGTGATCGCGTTCGAAATGCGTTACATCGGCCAGGAATCGACGATTCTGGTGAGACCGCATTCCGACGCGCTCGACGCCCGTCGACTTTGCGAACTGTTCGAGGCCGCGCACGAACGGCAGTTCGGCTACAGCCGCAGTGGGCGCGGCATCGAACTGTGCGTTGTGCACATCGAATGTGTGGGCCGGCTGCCGGATCCTGAATGGCAGATTGAAGCAACAGCCGCTCGCCGACCGAGTCCTGCGCAATGGACCGACGTCTGGTTCGACCGAGAGAAACTTCCCACGGGCGTCTTCGAGCGCAGCG
>JANNSB010000592.1:0-1607 GCA_031402175.1 Planctomycetaceae bacterium | reverse complement strand
CATTCCTGCGGACACGGTCGTACAGACGCGGCACTGTCTCGACGTTGTGATTGAACACATCGGGCCGGGATTCGATCACCCGGCTGATCGACGACCGCTTCCCCATGAAGTCGGACGTCAGCACCTCGACATCGGCCCCAGTTCGTTCGCGGACGGCCAGCACGCAATTATAGAAATGGTCGGCTCCTCCATCGGGCAGGTCGTCGCGGGTGACGCAGGTGATGACGACGTGCTTCAGTCCCAGGCGAGCGGCGGCTTCGGCAACTCGCTCGGGTTCATCGTGCTCGACCGTTTCGGTCTTCCCCTTCGGCACCGAGCAGAACCCGCACGGCCGGGTGCAGACGTTGCCGAGAATCATGAAAGTGGCCGTCCGCTGCGACCAGCATTCGGTGCGGTTGGGGCACTTTGCACTCTCGCAGACCGTCTCCAGATGCAGGTCTTCAATCACCTGGCTGGTAAAGCCCATCTCCGTCGACGGCAACGGGCGTTTGAGCCATGACGGCAGTCGGCGGCGTTTCGGAGTATCGAGCGTCGAACCGGCGGCAGACGAAGAGCAAGCGGATTCAGAAACGATCGGCAGATCAAACATGCTGGCAGACGAGTCGGCGGGTGCGCTTCAACAGCGGATGTCCCGTATGGACATGGTGCCGATTGTAGCCGAATCTGGCGCAGATGTACTCGATCAGCGCGGTGCGGATCAAAGCGTCTCCCACGGGCCGATGGAGAGTTCCCTCCAGCGATGCCGCGCGAATTCCCAGGCCGTTGGAGTCGACGAGCCTTAGAAAACTGCTCTCGGGCCGGACATTGAGATGCATGCCCCCCGATGTCACCCAGTTTCTCACGCCGGCTCCGAAGTGAGCGAGCTGCCCTGCTCTGCCCCACACGCCGGGCGATTCCGGTCGGCGCTTGGCGGCAACCTTAAGTTCGCGGCAGACATCGATGACGGCCGATTCCAAGTGCTGCCGATAATCAGGCAGTCTCATGTCGAGTCGGTCGAGTGGCAGAATGGGATAGATCGAAAGCTGTCCCGGAGCATGGACGAAGCAGCCACCGCCGCGGGCGATCCACTTCACGTCGATCTCGCAGGCGGCCAGCGTGCGTTCATCGGCCAAGACCTCGGGGGCATGCCCTTCGCGACCTATCGTGATGATCGGCGGATGCTCGCATAGCAGTAGCGCACCCTGCGAGTCGCCGCGGCCGCTGATGTCGAACGCAATCCTGTCCTGCAGAGCCAGACAAGAGGCGAAGTCGACCAGCCCCAGAAGATGCACCTCGAGCGATCCCCGCAATGCGGATTGGTCGTTTCGAGGATGGAACACTGGCCGGCTCATCGAATTGATCTGATGGAAGATGACAGGCGAACGCAGACATGTCGCGGGTCATTCTAGGTCAGCCGATGCAGGCATGTCGCATGAGGAATATGAACTCCCCACCAATTATTGCGCCCTCGGCGATTCCTGGCTTCTGAGAGTTGACAGTCGTCAGGCCGATGTGAATCGTCGGATAAAACAATACCCCGCTGAGCGTTCAGCGGGGTAAGAAGCGTCGGCCCCGCAAAGATCATTCGGATGCTAACGACCCGCGGAAAGCTCGATCGGCTCTGGGAA
>JANNSB010000591.1:0-8217 GCA_031402175.1 Planctomycetaceae bacterium | reverse complement strand
CAAATACCAGGCGTCGAAGCTGCAGACGCGGATCGTTCCGCAACACCCGCGGTCACGCGATCTGGACAAGCTGGAAGAGTTGCTGCGTCAGGCGGTCGAAGTGAAGAGCTTCCTGATTCGCAGCAACCTGCGACTGGTCGTTTCAATTGCGAAGCGGCACATTCGCCCGGGCGCGAACTTCTTCGAAATGGTCAGTGACGGAAACATGTCGCTCATCCGCGCCATCGAGAAGTTCGACTACACCAAGGGGAACAAGTTCTCGACGTATGCGACCTGGGCGATCATGAAGAATTTCGCCCGGACGATTCCGGCGGAGAACAACGTGCTGAATCGTTTCCGGACGGGGAACGATGAAGTGTTCTTCGCGTCGTCCGACTCGCGGGCGAACCCGTATGAGGCGGAGAGCGTCAACACCCAGCAGCACGAGATCCTGATGTCGATTCTCGACCAGCTCGACGATCGCGAACGCGAGATCATCGTCCGCCGGTACGGCCTTGCCTCGAACTCGGAGCCGGAAACCTTGGAAGAGGTCGGCCACCGGTTCGGCGTCACTAAGGAACGCGTGCGGCAGATCGAGTCGCGCACGATCCAGAAGATTCGCAAACTGGCGATCGACGAGCGCCTCGACATTCCCGGCGTCTAACGGGCCAACAGAATCTGCAGATGGCGGCGGAGTTCCTCGTCACTGGCGCGGCCCCGCCCCGTCTGCTTGCCCGTCAGTCCGTTAAGATTCGCCGGATCGAGGATGTCCGAGGAGTTGAGCATTCGCAGCACGTCGCGGTAAGCGCCGCGCTCCGCGTCAGAATCACCGCGCGAATGGTCGATAGACGACTGACGGAGCAATTGCTGGTATCTCTCCTGTTCTGCCCCTTCGTCGCCGAAGAATTCCACGAGGGACGTTCGCGAGGCATCCTGACTTGAGGAAGAAACTTGCGAAGACAGTGGATTGACAAGCAGCATCCCCAGGGACAGCACGAAGCTGAATCCGATCGCTCCGTAAAGCACGAGGGGGCTTTTCGACTTGGCCTCGCCGCGTCTTGCCGTCGGCTGTCTCGCGTCCGTCAATCGCAACTCGGGCAGCTTGCCGTCCTCTCCGAGTTTCACCAGCGGCACGCCGGGACGATCGGTGATGAACTTCGCCACCGTGCGACTGCTCGTTCCCTTCACGGATCTGCGGCGTCCCGATTGCGCCGGCCTTCTCACTGTGTCGGCACCAGGATGGGCCGTCGGTTCTCGCGCTGCTTCCGGCGATAACTTGGCAGGCTCGATGTTTTCGGATCCATTTTTGGAAGTCGACACATCGGTCGCGAATCGAACCTGTGTCAAATCTCCCAGCTGGATTATCGCCGCTGAAGGGAGCCAGACCCACTTTTCGGGGGGGAGTTCATTGCCGTCGACACTGGCGGCGTGAGCGACCGGGACATAGATCGCGAATCGACCGGTGCGCTGTGCGATGCTCGCCTGATGTTCGGCCAGCGTGTCGTCCGCGAGCCGGAAATGGTTCTCTTCGCCTTTGCCGATATGAATCAGCTCTTCGTCGACGATGAATTCGCGCCCGGCGTCCGGACCGGCAGTCACGGTTAAGAGTGCGACCATCGACATTGTCGTTCGACCAGACTTTCCTTATCTCACCTGCGTGGGTCCACGAGACCTGTCCGACATCGCGGCCACTTTGGCCATTCTGGCTTGTCTGCGCTTCTGGTTCTGCTGGATCGACAAATAGCACAGGCCCGCCACCGAACCAGCACCCACGACCAGCAAACCGACGATCAGTCCCCAGTTCGTCTCGCCCTCGGACTCAGTCTCGGCCTCGGAGTCGGTGGTGGTGGTTTCGGTCTCCGCGGACTCATTCTCGGTCGGGTCTTCATCGACAGCCGGCTGTGCGGATGCATTGGCGGCGCTGACCTGGGCAAGCGGAACGACAGGTTGATCGAGTGCCGCCAGAACCTCGGCGTACTGTCGATTGAAATCGCTCATGCGAGGGGCGAGAAGTGATTCGTTGTAAGTGAGGGCGAGTGACTCCAACGTGAATTTCGCGAGATCCAGGGACGCAGTATGCACGTCGCTGCTGCCAGTACTGGCAAAACCCAGCAGGCAGTTGACCTGGTGCACCTTGGCGTTCAAGAACTTGCCGGCAGCGGCAGGATCGGCCTGCGCCTGCTGCATCGCGCTCTGCAGTCTCAAGCAGAGCTTGTTCCAGCCCCAGATTTCGGGTGCTGTCGTCCGCCCACGAATGGCGAGTGTGTATTTTTCGGGGACGCCGGAGTCTCCCCACAGTTCATACAATAGGGCGGCTTCTTCCTGAACGTCGACGGCGTTGGCATACGCCGTCAGCACTTCATTCAATGCGGTTTCGGCCTCGGGAAAGTCGCCGGCCCGGCGATGCGTTCGCGCCAGCGAGAGGCGGATCAGTACGATCTGATCCGGGTTTTGCACAAATCCGGTCTCGTTCAACGCGCGATTCAGCATGTTTTCAAATGTGCCGGCCGCTCGCGAGAAGTACGCTTCGGCCTTCGCCGGATCATCGGTGGCATTCTCACCCAGGGCCGCGAACGTCTCCGCGATCCAGAGCAGCGACGATCTCGTCTGGCCTTCCTGGCGATCAGCGAGTTCATTGAGAAACGACTCGAAGCTCACGCGCACCGCACGCAAACGATCGACTTCACCCGATTCCTGCAGTCGCTCCAGTTCTTTCTGCAGTTCCTCGCCGAACTGCACATAGATCTGCGTCAACGCACCCTGATCACCTCCTTCGGCGGCCAGTTCCTCCAGCAGCACTCGCGTGTTCGCGCTATCCTCCATGAACTTCTGCCGCGCTTCCCCTTCCGACTGGCTGGCGGCTCCGATCTGCGCCCGTAGAAGCTGTTGAAGCGAGTACGAGGCCAATTGAGTGCTGCGGATGCTGTTGTCTTTCGGGCGCGCCGTGTCCGGTGGAACACGAATCGCCGACACCACCGAATGAGGTTCCGTCGCGAGCACTTCAATCGCTCCGGGTACATCTCCCTGCGTGGAATAGATGCCCTTCTGCACCAGCAAAGCCGCGAGCGATACCTTGCCTCGCGCCAGGTCGTCGGGAGTGGTCACCTCCGGCGTCAGCCTCGCTTGACGCGCGGTGACTCCCGTCGTCAGATGTGTTTGCGCCAAGTCCAGCCAGGTATCGGCTTCCATGGGTCGCTCGGCGCCTTCGAGTGCCAGGGAGTCGTTGTAGGCTCTCCAGAAACTCTGCCCGGCCTGAAGCTGCGCCTGCCCATAATCGTCCGCCGTGTCGGGCACCTTGTTGAACCAGTCGGCGGCCACAATGTGATCGCCTTGATTGAAAAAGACCTTGGCCACCGTCATGCGGGCGTAGTTGGCTCGGTCGGAATCGGGAAACAAGGTCTCGAACATCGTGGCCAACTCGACCAGCCGCTCTTCTTCGAACTTGCGATCCTCCGCGGGCGCCTGAGCGTAGGCATTGTCGTAGGCCATGACGCCGATAAAGCCGCATTCAATCGCCAGATCGGGGAAATCTTCCGCGCGCTTCTGCATGAGGTACTCGGCAATGGCGGCGGCCTCGTAGTACTTCTGCTGGCTTAGATACCCGTAGGCCAAGCGCATGTGCGCCAACTGCAACTGACGTGGATCGGTGTTGGACTTGGCGAGACGAATCGCGAGATCGAACATGCGCGTCATCTCGACGGCGGCCGCACGCACGCTTTCCAGTTTCTCGGGCAATTGCGTGAGATCACCCGAATCTTCGATGCGTTGGATCTCGGCAACCAGCGCCGTCACATCATCCAGAAATTGAATGCCGATGCCGTTGGCCGACTCGAAGTCCCGCGGATCGCGGGGATCGCGATTAAGCGCCAGCATGAGTTGCTGAATCATGCGAGTCGACGCGATCTTGTATTGTCCGGGAAAGATATTGATTGACCGCGCCAGACCCAAAGCCTGGTTGAGCGCATCAGACCGTTTGGGATCGGTTTCTTCCAGCGTCGTTGCCAGTCCTTCCAACGCGCGCGCGCGTTCGTACGTGATCCCGAATCCAATCTCGGTGCGGCGCAGCAGTCGGGTTTCGTCAGCTCGCAACCACTCGCCCGCCATGTCGGCTGCGACTTGATAATCCTTGCGGAGTTCGTGGTTCAAACAGATCAACTTGAACTGCACGGCCGTCGAGCGTAGCTGCACGACGATGGGGCTGATGCCGGGATAGTCGATGAACTGATCATAGATGCCGATCGCCGCTCCAAGTTCGTCTTGCTCTTCAAAGCACTTTCCCTGCCACAGCCGTGCATACAAACCCACGATCTGGGAGCGATGGGCCTTGTGAATCTCCTCGAACTCCACAGAGGCGAGAGTCAACGTGTCGCGGTACTCGGGCGCAGCCTTGGCGTAGGTATGCGCCTGCCAGTAAGTGCATTGGGCCAGATACATCTCGCCCTGCAGGACACGCGCCTCGGCCTGATCGCGCTGCGCGCGAAGCTCAATCTCTTCCTCGGGTATATAGATCGGAAATTCTTCGAACGCCACCTGATGCTGCACCAGTGCCGCCTGAAAGACTTCTCGCGCCTGAGTAATCAGATCACGAGCCGCCTGTCGAAATCCATCTTCGTTCCCTTCATTCGCGGGTTCGTCGGACTTCCAGATTTCCAGCTTCGCTCGTTCCAGCAGGATGATGGCCCGATCCGTGTTCGCCTGCCCGGCCAACGGATGCTCGCCGGCGCTGGCCACGAACTGCTCGAGCGAGGCCGCCGCTCGATCCAGGTAGTCGCGCTGGCGGTCCAGATCGAAGGTCTGCCTGGCCTGTTCCAGAAATGTCATTCCGCGCTCATAGGGAATGACGGCACGAATCTCGGCAGGCAGGTCGGTCGACGCATCCAATTCATCCAGATATGTCAAAGCAAAGTCGTAGTGCCGATGCTCGCGCAGGCCGCGGATGAATTCCAGATACGGCTCCTCGGCATGGGCGATTGGGCAAATGCAGCCTGTCAGGATCGCCATCAGCCACAACCAGGAGGTCGCACGTCGACGCCCACGCATCTCATGCGGTGCCAGAGGGTTGCGATGGGATGCGGTTCGCATCGTCGAATTGAAGGAGCGCGACAATTGAGGCTCGAACACTAATGGAAGAGGCGAATGGACCACGTTCTCAGAATACCTCCGCCATGTCTGGGAAGCAACGACGGATACCGCCCCGACGCACTGCAACTGACAATGAATGGCCGCGAATCAAGGGCGTGAGGCGCGATCCGATTTCGCCGAGGCAGTGGTGCCCACCATCAGCCTCTGGACATACTTTCCCACCAGATCGGTTTCAATGTTCACTGCGTCTCCAACGGATCGCCCGCCCAGTGTCGTCTCCTTGAGAGTATGCGGAATCAGCGCAATGCTGAAAGAGTCGTCGGCGACCTCGACGAGCGTCAGGCTGACGCCGTCAATCGCGACGGAACCCTTGGAGACCATCTGCAGCGTCAATGCCGGCATTGTACGGAACCACATCGTGGTCCATTCATCCTGATGCTCGATTCGTAACACTGTCGCAGTGCCATCGATATGCCCTTGTACAAGATGTCCGCCCAACCTGTCGCCGAGACGCAGCGAACGTTCGACGTTGACATCGGCCCCGACCACAAGGTGGCCCAGATTGGTACGACTGAGCGTCTCGGTTCCTGCTTGAAAGCCCCATACGTCGTGCGCGAATTCGATCACCGTCAGGCAGCAGCCGTTGATCGCGATGCTGTCTCCCAGGCGAACGGCTTCGTTGTGCGGCTCATGTTCCGCAATGCCTGCAGGCGGCTTGATCCGTAACTTCAGGCCGGCGGGTTCGTCGATCAACTCGACGACGCGTCCCATTCCTTCGACGAGGCCGGTAAACATGGTCTAGGCTTGGGGCTGGAGCCTGGGAAACTGAGCTGCCAGGAATTGTACGCCTTCGACCGACAGTTCACGAATCATGCGGGTGAGTTCGCTCAATCGTCGGCATCCGGTTGCTGCAGTATCGGATCCGCCTTCGGCAGGAAGGCGTTGAACGCCAGCTTCATCGCCAAGCGGGTCAGCCAATCGACCCCCTTCAAATAGATGCTGGAGGGAAACTGCCTGGCTCCCAGCTTCTGACGCTTGAACTCGTATGATGACTGGCCCACGTCGACGGTCGTGGCACCGAGACGAAAGGCCTCGTCGACCGCGTTATAGAACAGATTGAAGTACAAATCGCACTCATTGTTGATCGAGTAATCCACCCCCACGAACATCTGGTAGAACGTGGGCAGATCGATCATCGACTGGGCAAACGCAACGATCTTGCCCTGCTTGTCTTTGACGAAAGTGAACAAACACCGGTCCCCCATCTGCAACGCGACTTGGCGAAAGTACTCAGCCGAAAGTTCTTCAAGCTTCGCGTGCGCTCGCGCGAGTACGGCCAGATAGAGCGTGTGCACGTCGTCCGTCAGCAGAGCAGCCGCCTCCTGGCCGCCGCGAATGTGCTGCACGGTCATGCCTGCATCAGCGAACTTGCGTCGCGAGCGTTTGATCGTCGAACGCTTGCGGGACTTCAGGCTCTGGCAATAGGCGTCGAAATCGGCGAAGCCGCCGAGCATGCGGTTCTTCGGCAGATTGTCCCCCTTGCGATACCCGAGGCCGGCCAGTGCAGTGAGCTGCTCGCACTCCTCATCGGAAAACTCCTTGTAGGTGATGCACTTCGCTTTGACCTCGCGGGCCAACTTCATGGCGGCAGCGTCGATCACTTTCAGCACCGCGTCACGGTCGGCATCGGCCACAATTCGCAGTTGATTGCATGCCGCTGATATCGGCAGGCCGCACAAGATCACTTTGATCTCCACCAGCGGACGCGCGATCGGCTTGAAGAACTTCGCGATCCGAGCCGTCACTCCCTCGGCGATCGTGCTGATATCTGCATGAAACACGCACAGACACGCCACCGCCACCGGCCGCGAACTCTCATCTCGCACGAGCACATGGTGAAACGATGTCACATGGCTCATCGAGCGTTCGAAGGCACGTATGAACGCCTGAGAGACGAAGATGTCGTGCTGTTCGCCGCAGACTGCGTTCCATGTCGCTGCGTCAATCTCGTCGATCGACCGAGAGACGGTCGTCGTGTATTGGGGAGGATCGGCGTGCGACATGAAGGAGAAGGCTGTGGAATCCGATGCCCTTGGCAAGGGATTGCATCGATGACAGGGCGAAATTGTAGT
The DNA here is from genome assembly GCA_031402175.1 of Planctomycetaceae bacterium. Classification (GTDB taxonomy): domain Bacteria; phylum Planctomycetota; class Planctomycetia; order Planctomycetales; family Planctomycetaceae; genus JANNSB01. The sequence goes on along the minus strand of JANNSB010000591.1, from coordinate 1,024 downwards.
GTACCGGCAACCTGCCGCAACTGCTCGTTGGCGTCGATGATTCAGGGCAAATTGCCATCCGGCCTAAGTTCGGTCGAATTCAATCGTGATTTGGATGAATGGAACTTTGACGACCAACATTCAGGAACTTGTTCCGGGTCGAGGGCGTCGAATTCACGGTTTCCCGATTGACGGACTCGATCCGCAATCTCATGCTCGTCGCAAGACTTGTCTCACGGAGAACTTCCATGTTTTCTCGATCGCTGGCTCTCGCGGTCCTCGCTTTGTTCGGCTACGTCGCTCCCGCATTTTGCCAGGGACTCATCATTGCTCCCGACAATCCCGGGCGTTTCCCCAGGCCGATTGTGATGCCGAATCCGGTGCCGGTGACGGCCGAGTACCAGGTGAAGTCGCTCACCATTCAGGCCCGCGTCACCGATCAGGCGGCGCGAGTGCAGGTGTCGCAGACGTTCAAGAACCATTCCAGTAGCACGATTCAGGCCCAGTTCCTGTTCCCGCTCCCCTACGACGGCGCGATCGACAGTTTGACGTTGATGGTCGACGGCGAGGAATGGCAAGGCCGCATTCTGCCGGCCGATGAAGCCAAGCTGACCTACGAAGACATCGTTCGCCGCATGCGCGACCCGGCACTGCTGGAATGGATCGGCCGCGGAATGTTCCAGACAAGCGTCTTCCCGATTCCTGCGCAGGCGGAACGCACAGTCACAATTACCTACACGCAACTGCTGCGTAAGGACCAGGGGCTGACGGAATTTCAGTTTCCGCTCAGCACCGCGCGTTACACCTGCCTGCCGCTGGAGAAGCTGCACATTGATGTATCGCTTGAATCAACGGTGCCGATCCGCAACGTGTACAGCCCGACGCATGCCGTCTCGGTGCAGAAGCCTGATGAGTTGCATGCGAACATCACGATGACGATCGAAAACCAGACGCCCGGCAGTGACTTCAGGCTCTTCTTCGATGTCGATCCCAGTGAGGTGGCGGCCCGCGTCCTCTCCTATCGCCCGCGAAGCGACGAGGCCGG
>JANNSB010000590.1:0-12130 GCA_031402175.1 Planctomycetaceae bacterium | reverse complement strand
GCAACTGGCGGTCGCCGAGGTCGATCAGTCCATCTGAAGTCATCACACTCCAGATGTAGCCGGGACGCGCCGGCATGAGAAGGCGCCGATTCCGGAGGGGGCGAGTGACCACCCGGCATGTTAGAAGTCCCCCGTCTATCGCGCATATGTCTGTCGCGCATATGGATGGGAGCCGAACACCGATGAGGGTACTTCTCGTCGAGGACAACACGGAGCTCGTCTCTCTGCTGAAGAAGGGGCTCTCCCAGGGCGGCATCGAAGCCGATGCGGTGGGCACCGCCGGCGATGCTGGCCATGAACCGACCTGCTCCAACGAATCACGTCTCTATCGTGTTGGAGCGCGCAGTTGCTCGATCGCCCAGTTGAGTCCGTCGACCAGAGAGTCCACGTCCCCGCGGGTGCTATACATGCCGAAACTGGCTCGCACTGTCGCCGGCACACCCAAGCGAGCATGCAGCGGCATCGTGCAATGGTGTCCATGCCGCACGAACACGCCGCGAATACCGAGCAGTTGTGCCAGGTCTTCAGCGCTCGTGCCATCCACCGTGAAGCTCACAATCGCCCCCTTCTCGCTGGGGGGTGGACCGTAGATCTTCAGTCCGGGCACCGTGGCCAGCCGTTCGTGAGCGTATCGTAGCAACGACTGTTCGTGAGTATGAATCGGGCAAAGCCCCAGTTCCTGGACATAGTCGATTGCCGTCCCCAATGCGATCGCCTGGGAAATGGCAGGAGTGCCGGCTTCGAACTTCGCGGGAATCGGCGCCCAGGTCGAATGCTCGCGCTCGACCCGCTCGATCATGTGCCCGCCGCAGAGGAACGGGTCCATCGCTTCCAGCAGTTCGCGGCGTCCATAGAGCACGCCGACGCCGCTGGGGCCGTAGAGCTTGTGGCCGGAGAAGGCGAAAAAGTCGATTCCCTCGCCCACGACGCTCACCGGCATATGCGGCACGCTTTGAGCGCCGTCGACCAGCAACAACGCACCAATGGCCTTCGCCTTGCGTGACAACTCCAGCACCGCAGGCACGGTTCCCAGCACGTTGGACATGCCCGTGACCGCCACGATTCTGGCCCGCTTGCCGAGCGATTCGTCGATGCGGGACATGTCGATGCGGCCGTCGCCTGTGAGCGGAAGGTACTTCAGCACCGCTCCCGTCTGCTCGGCCACTCGCTGCCAGGGGACGAGGTTGGCGTGGTGCTCCAGTTCGGAGACGACGATCTCATCACCGGACTTGAGGAACTTGCGTCCCCACGCTTGGGCCACCAGGTTGATCGACATCGTCGACCCCGACGTGTAGATCACTTCTTCGGGTTCCGCCGCGCCGATCAGTTTCTGAATCTTCACGCGCACCGCATCGAGTTCGTCGCTGACGCGCCTGCCGAACTGGTAGACGCCGCGATAGGCATTCGCGTAATAGGTCTCGTAAACCTCTCGCTCCTTGTCGATGACTCTCTGCGGCTTTTGAGCTGAGGACGCAGTATCGAGATAGACGATGTCCCGACCCGACTCCATCTTGTGCTGCATGCCGGGAAAGTCGCGGCGCACTTCGTCGACCTTGAAAACCCGTGAGCCATGCAGCGGATCGATGGTGTCGCAAACCTTCAACTCGGGCCCTGCCGGAGTTGACTGCAAGCCGGCATTCGGATTCGATTTCGCGTGCTCTCCCGAATGGTGACCGTTTTGATGTTCGGCCTCATTTCGTGCCAGCGCGCGGATACGTTCCACCATGGCATACAGCCCGTTGCGACGCTGAGGCACAAGGTGCGAGTCGAGCCCCAGTCGTTTGAACGTCGCGCGATAGTCGGTGGAGAGCACTTCATTCGGCGTCTTCTCGTCGGACAGTGCGAGCAGCACGACGATCAAGCCATCGACGATCTTGGCGTCGCTCTTGGCCTTGATGGACAGTCGAGGCTCTCCGCCGTTGCGGTGCACGTCGGCGACCATCCAGACTCGCGCCTGGCAACCCTGAACGCGATTGCGCTCGGTCATCGTCCCCGCGGGCAACTCGGGAAGCGCCTCACCCAATTCGATAAGATATCGGCACTGGTCTTCCCAGTTGCCGAGAAAGTCGAACTCTTCGATCAACTCCGGGACAGTGATGTCCATCGCCGGTCCACCTCTTGCACGCAAAGACGACAATTCAGGCTCCTAGGGCGGCACGACTGGCGAACGACACATGCGGCGCGGCGCACCGAGCCCCTCTGAATAGGATAGGCACGGGCAGACGATGGGTAAACCGGCGAGTTTCCCCGAAAGACAGATTCACTTGGCCGCCCATTCGCTGTTGGGGTACAGCGTTTTCAGCCTGTCCTGCGCATCGGCCGCCCGGGAAACGTCTCCGATTTGCCCCCACAACAGGGACAAGTGATAGAGCGCCTCGGCATGGAAGTCGGACTCCTTTGATAACGCGGGGATCACATCGACGTGCAGGTAGGCCATGATCGCCGCTTTCGGATCATCGCCCATCGCCTGCAGGCACAGGCCTTGACGCAGATAGGCCTCGGCTTGAATCTGCGTGTCGTCGGCCCCCGACTCGTCAATCACCTGATCCAGGACCGTCACGGCCTGTTCATGGTTTTGCTCCAGTTGCATCACATGGGCCTGGCCGACCATGGCTTCGAGACGGCGCTCCTTCGAGGCGTCATCCGTTGCGGGAGAGTTGACGACCTCGTCGAAGGCCTGCCGTGCCCCGTTCAAGTCGTCGCTGGAAAGCATCACCCGGGCCATGCCGATCTTGCCGGCCATCTGAAAGTCGGGCCAGGGAGAATTCGCCAGACTGACGAAGGCCTCGTCTGCCGCTGAGATGTCGTCGGATGCCAGGCAGACATCACCCAGCCAATTCTGAGCCTCGTAGAAACGGTAATGGTTGCGCTGCGCGTTGACGAAAGCCGTCAACAGTGACTTCGCCGATTCGACCTGAGCCGGGTCCGCCAGAGCCATGCGGGCAGTGGTTCGCGCCAAGTAGAACTCCAGATCGAGGCGCACATTGGCATTCGCCGGGTTCTCATTGAGTGCCTCCAGGTAGGAAACCAGCGCGGCGGCGTATTGGCCGCCGTTCTCTTCGCTGCGGGCGCGCTTGATCAAGGCAGGCTCGCCTTCCCACTCGATCTCCCGGATGTCATTCGCCGGGACCGTCGTGGCCCCGCTGCCAGGCACGTCAACGGTGACATCGGTCTTGGTGACGGCGTTGATGGTGCCGCCGACCGGACGATCGGTGCTATGCAGGTAGATCGTGTCGATCGCCAGGCATGCGGTCGCCGGAGCTAAAAGACTGATCACCGTGAACATCCGGACGACGATACGACGTAAGAACATTGATCCTGACCTTCTTCGGACTGACCTCGGGACAACTCAACCTGCCGCCGTGAACTCCCAGCCGCCATTATGCAGCCTGCAATCACATTCATCCAGCGATAGGCCGCCACATGGTTCACGCGCCTGGAAGTAGTATCTGCGAATCAATCGCGGCCGACCGATGTGCTCGAGGCCAGGAAAGGACGATTGCAGCCGCCAGGCAGAGCGAGACGTGAATGAGATTCGTAATCATCGACATCGCGTGGAGACGTTTCCAGGCGGCAGATTTTTCAACGCCTGTCGGGTCGAGCATGTCGAACATCGGGCCGTACACGAAGTGGTAGTCCCACAACATCAGCGACAGCACGACCAGCAGCAGCGCCGCCGCGACTGCGATTCGCTTCTGCGGATTGGACGGACCCAGGAGAGAGACGACCGATAGTGCGATCGACAGGCCCACGCAAGTGAAGCCGAAGGCGTAGTAGGCCGGAAACCGCAGCAGTGCGAGCTGGTCCTTGATGACACGTTCGATACCGACGTCAATCTGATAGGAATGAGCCTGCTCCGCGGAGCCGTTGATGGCGAACAGTACCGCCGCTCCGACCCATGCCGGCAGCACCACTCGTAGTAGACCAAAGGCAACGCGATACGCCATGCAACGCTCGATGCACCACTTGTTCACCGGGCTGTCCGGCCGAGCCATCAGTCGTTCCGCAGTCGGAGGTTGAGTTCCACGAGCTTGGCTCGAATCTCGTTCAGGCTGGTGACGCCGAAGTTCTTCGCTCCGAGGAGTTCGTCAGGTGTGCGCTGCACAAGTTCACCCAGTGAGGCGATTCCCAGACGCGACATGCACTTTCGGGCACGAACCGACAGTTGCAACTCGGCGACGGGAGTGGACAAGAGCGCCTGTTCCTGCGGCGACATATCGCGAAATTCGCCCGATGGTTCGCGGGCCTTCTGATGCACATTCTCTCCGACGGTCAGTCCGTGCTGCTGCATCAGATCGCGGATCTCACTGAGCGAGGTCTCGCCAAAATTCTTCGCAGACAACAGTTCCTGTTCGGTGATTCGTGTCAGGTCTCCGATGTTCTGAATATTGAGGGAAACCAGGCAGTTTCGGCAGCGGACGGAGAGTTCAAAGTCGGTGACAGGCTTGTTCAACACCTGCTCGACCTTCTGCTGATTCTTCAGCATCTCTTCGTCGTAGTACATGCTGCTTGTCGCTTCGATGTCCTTGAGCGAGAGCTTCGCACGTTCGTTGCCCGGGTTGTGCTGCAGGATCCGCTCGAAGCAGTATTGAGCTGCTCCGTAGTTCTCCTTGTCTTCATACAGCAGTCCGAGATTCAACAAGGCCCCTTCGTAGAACGGCGGCCGCGACAGGCACCGCTCATACAACTGAATTGCGTCATCATCGTTACCGAATTGACTGCTCTGCACGGCCAGCGCGAACAGCGCCCGCTGATGATACGGGTCCATATCGACCGCCCGCTCGAAGTACTCGATCGCGCCATAGCGGTCTCCCCGGTCGCCGAGGATGCAGCCCATCTGATACGAATACTCGGCGAGGCGCGCCCCATCGGCTCCCGTGCCGCGGACAAGCTGCTCGGCCTCGTCGTGCTGACCCAGCATGCGAAGTTCGCCGGCCTTGCGGAGTTTGCACTCGATTGTGGAATGACCGAACTTCGCGGCTTCGTCGAACTCCTGGGCGGCCTGCTCGTGATTGCTGAGATTCGAGTAAGCCTGCGCGAGGTAGAATCGCCCCAGTCCGTCCTTGCAGTTGGAGAGAGCATCAATTGCCCGCTGGCTTTGGCCGAGCAGATAGAACCCGATGCCCGCGCGTACCGCCAGTTCCGGCTGCTTCGACGACTCTTGCTGCACCTGATCCACGGCGCGTCGAAACTCCCCCGCTCCGATGCCTGTCGCCGCCGACAGCATGTCCCGAACCGTGTCGGTCGACAGGGTCTTTGATCCGCCCAGAGTTCCCACAAAATCGAAGGGCTTGGTATTCATTCTCTCGATAGACTCCGTAAGTGGTTGTGCATTCGACACTTGCTGTGCGGGCGGGTCTCGGTCGTGTCACGAGATGACGGCCCTTTGGCAAGCGAGCGGAGGGATTATATCCACATTTTTGCGAAAGCCAATTCCAGAGGATTTCGGCGGGAAAACACCGGGCGACTCACTTCACTTTTGCGATCTCATTCAATGGTTCGATGAGACTCAGCGTTTCGGCCTGATTCGTCTGATAAACCGTGTCGCTAATGACATCGAGAGCCGTCAACCGCCCTCCACGTAGATACGCTCCGGTATCGATACATGTCCAGCGACCTGCAATGACGGGCAGGCCGCCCGGTTGCGCGGTGTGTCCGCAGATCAGCCGTTTGTTGCCAGGAGGGTCGCCTCGCTCTGGAGCGAACCGCTCCCAACGCAGCGCCCAGACCGACTGTTGATCGAGCGGAACGCCCGGATCGATTCCCGCATGCACGAAGATCTCAGTATCGGTTGCGTGGTAGTCCAGGGCATCCTGCATGAACTCCAGATGCTCGTCGGGGATCGCATTCAGATTTCCGTAGGACTGCAGTGTCTCCTTGCCGCCATAACTGGCCCAGCCATCGGCCCAGTCGCCGCCGGCAATCGCACTGAGCAGCATCTCCTCATGGTTCCCCTTGATGAGAATCAGCCGGCAATGTTCGCGAAGATTGAGCAACACGTCGACGCAGCGACGAGAATCGGGACCGCGATCAATTACGTCACCCAGGACGATCAGTGTGTCGGTTGGCTCCGGCGCAACGAGCATCAGCAGCGCTTCGAGCGCGCGGTCGCAGCCGTGTATGTCGCCAATGGCAATCGTTCGAGAGGGCATCGGTAACCCGCAAGCGCGCCTGCGCGCTCCTGGAAATTGCACTCGGCCCGCAATTGCCGTTTCAGTTCACAGGGGGACCACTACGCAGCGTCGGGATCAAGGCGCTCATCTGAGCTTCCAGCTCTTGCAGTGGATTGTGTGCATTCGTCGCGTCGCCATTGATTCCGAGCTTCTCCAGTTCGAAAGCACTGGTGGAAACGCGCTTGGCCCCGACACCCAGCAGTCCACCCTTCAAGGTATGAGCGTCCCTGCGCAGCGCCGTAGCATCCTGACTGCGTACATCATAGCGAATGCGGCGCATGAGTGTTTCCGCTTCCTCCAAAAATGCCTGAATCACTTCCATCAGCAGATCCCGATCTCCGCCGGCAACCTCCAGCGCATCCTGCCAGTCGATAACGGAACTACTTGTAAGTTCGCTGGTTGCCCCCGCGTTTCTCGGCCCCTTCCCCATGACGACCTCGATCATATTCGTCAAATCCTGCTTGCGGACCGGCTTGGAAAGGTATTCGTCCATCCCCGCGTCGATGCAGCGTTCGCGGTCCCCTTTCATGGCATGCGCCGTCATGGCGATGACCGGCATGTGCTTGCCGGTTCCCTGTTCCTGCTTGCGAATGGCCTGCACGGCCTCGAGGCCATCCAATTCCGGCATCTGGACGTCCATCAGGATCAGGTCGAATTTGCCCGAGGCCCAGGCTTCGATGGCTTGCTTGCCGTTCTCGGCGATTTCGCTGGTGTGCCCTAGTTGCTTGAGCACCCCCGTCGCCAGCGTCTGGTTGACCTTGTTGTCTTCGGCCAGCAGCACATGATAGCACTGCGTGGAGCCTGCTGACTGAACTACGGCTGGTTGCGGCTCGGGGGCTCGCTCCGCAGTAACTCCCAGCACATTCATGATCGAATCAAACAGCTCCGACTGCTTCACCGGCTTCATCTGGTGCGCGTTGATGCGAAGCACGTTTCGTCGGCTCACGTCTCCTGGTCTGCCGCTTGACGTGAGCATGATGATCGGCAATTGCGCGAGATCCTCACATTCGCGGATCCACTCCGCCAACTTGAAGCCATCGTGCTCGGGCATGTTGACATCCGACAAGAGCAGGCCAAACGGCTTGCCCTGTCGCTGGGCCTCTAGAAGTCGCTCGAATGCTTCGCGGGCGCTCGAGGTCAGAGTCGGTCTTGCCCCCCAGTTGAGCAACATGTCGTGCAGAATGCGGCGATTGGTCGCATTGTCGTCGACCACGAGCACTGGTGCTTCGGCCAGACTGACTGGAGAGCGTTTGCGTTTCGCAAGTTCCTGTTCCTCCACAGTCAACGGGACAGAAAAGTAAAACGTGCTCCCCTGCCGTTGAATGCTTTCGACCCAAATCTTGCCCCCCATCAGCTCGACCAGGCGAGTCGATATCGCCAGTCCCAATCCCGTGCCGCCGTGGGTTCGAGTGGTCGAAGAGTCCGCCTGCTGAAACTCCTCGAAGACGGCATCGAGCTTATCGGAGGGTATGCCGATGCCTGTATCCCGGACGGCGAACAACACCGTCGCCTGGTCACGGTCGCGTGACTCGCACGACACATCGAGCACCACCTCGCCCCGCTGCGTGAATTTGATCGCGTTCCCCACCAGATTGACGATGATCTGTCTCAGGCGGTGCACGTCTCCCTTGAGCACCAGCGGCACGTCGGCGCCAATGCCGAACGCCAGTTCCAACCCTTTCGAGTGCGCCCGCAGCGCCAACGAGCGCATCGTGTCGCCCAGTGCTTCGCGGATGTCGAACGACGTCGGATCGAGTTCGAGTTTGCCGGCCTCGATTTTGGAGAAGTCGAGAATGTCGTTGAGCAGATTGAGCAGCGAATTGCCCGACTCCTGCACCATCGCCATGTACTCGCGCTGGGTCGGCGTCAACTGAGTGTCGAGCAGCAGTTCCGTCATGCCGATGATCGCGTTCATCGGCGTGCGAATCTCGTGGCTCATGTTGGCCAGAAAGTCGCTCTTCGCGCGGTTGGCGAGATCGGCGGCGTCGCGAGCCTCCTTCAGCGAGTCCTGCACCCGCTTGAGTTCCGACACGTCACGCGAGATGCCGAACGTGCCCACGATGTTCCCCGATCCATCCCGCAGCGGCATCTTCGTCGTCGAACACCAGGTGTCGTGCTGGTCGTGCCAGGTTTCCTTTTCAACCTGAGCGACGATCGGCTGGCCAGTGCGCATCACTCTCAGTTCATCGGCACGGGCCTGCGAAGAGTGTTCCTCGGTAAAGATGTCAGCGTCGGTCTGACCGATGGCGGCTTCCGGATTCTTGAAGCCGAACTTGTCCGACATGCTGCGGCTGATGCGAATGAACCGGCTCATGCGGTCCTTGAAGTAGATCGCATCGGGGATGTTGCCGAGCAGCGAGTAGAGCAGATAGCGTTCGCGTTCGAGCGCCTCGTCGGCCTCCTTGCGATCGGTGACGTCCCAGAAGAGAACCTGCACGCCTACGATCTTGCCGTCGGCGTCCCGTACCGGTCCCTTGATGCGTTCGATCCAATGGCACTTGCCGTCGCTCGTGCGATTCTGTTCATTGCCGTGCAGGACGACGCCTTCGTTCAGCACCTTGGCGTCGTCTTCCACAATGGCTTTGGCCACGTCCGCCGAGAACAGGTCGAAGTCGGTTTTGCCCAGGAGTTCTTCAGCGGACTTCTGATGCAATTCGAGATAGCGCTGATTCACCAGCACACGCCGACCGGCCCGGTCCTTGATGAGCAGGCTCATCGGCAGGCTGTCGATCAGAGCGCGAATGCCGGCCTGCACATGGCGCAGTTCGTCATGCGGCGCGGCATTTGAGCCGCCGGCGCTCGACAGACCCAGAATGCTCAGCAAGCCGCCGTTGTCCATTACGGGTGTCATATCGTTTGTGTTCATCCTGAACTCCGAGGCACTGGTCGTGACGCTGCGTTGCGGCAGCCGTGGCATTCTAATCGTCCAGTGGCCGCTGCGCAACGTGAGCTTATCCAGTTTGGCGATCCCGGCCAGAGTAGTGGTGAAAACGCTATCGCTTGGACAAGGCGGGACCGCAGTGATCGCTGGCGATGCAGTCGTCGACGCTCACCGTGCGGGTACACCGAAGGGCGCGCTACCGGATGGCACGTTTTGCAGTGCGGAGCAATGCGGGGTACAATCCATTCACTCAGTGGGCGGGCTGCAAAGCAGTGCGCGGCCATGCAGGCCGATGGAGTGAGGGCTGCACTCAGCTTTTGGCCGTGGAGCAGGGCGGGCCGCATTCTGGTCGTTCACATCATTTCGGGGAGACCCAGCGACCATCCGCTGGAATCTGGTACACATCTCTCCTTGAGCGGACCGATTGGCATCAAACGAGCAGCAGCAATCACTAGAATTCGGCGAATGCGGCCTGAGCGGGGGATCAGCGCCTTTACGCCGATCGACACACTCATCAATTTCGACACCTTGCTGTCGCCAGGCGTCACAATCCAAAGGAATGTTCGATGACCACCAACACCACCCTCAAACTGTTCGCATTACTGGTCTATGCGTTTGTCCTGAGCGCCACTTTCGCGGACGACGCCACCGAGCATGACCATGACCACGAGCATACCGAAGTGGTCGCCTACCGGCTGCCGGCCGGCGCCAAATTCGAATTCACAACCTTGGAACTTGCCCAGCAGCACCTGGAAGCCGTGCAGCGTCTCCAATGCGTGTCCAGCCTGGAGACAGCCGGTGAAGTGACGACCGTGAGCTATTATTGTGCTGATTGGAAGTCCGTGGAGATCGCCACGCACGAACTGGCGCTCGAATGGATGACTTGGCTGAAGGCCGCCGGTTTCGACTGCTCGCACGGCGACACCGATCCCGCCCTGTTGGAGGGAGAAGAGGTCGTCGAATTCCGACTCACGGAATGGAACACCGTGCACGCCGAATCCGAAGAGGCGACGGCCCTGGTCGAAACGCTCACGCGCGTCGGCTGCGAAGTGCAGCAGACCGACGACGAAGGCCACCTCGACGTTACGTTTCGCTCGCCCTTGTGGAAAGACATCCATTTCGCCGATCACGAGACCGCCGAACAATGGATTACCTGGTTCGAAGGCCACGACTTCGAAGTGCGCCATGATCACGACCATGATCATGCACATGACCACGATCACGAGTAACGTGACCGTGTGGACTGGCACAGTAGTCAACGCAAACCGCCTCGGGCTTCGATGAAGTCCGAGGCGGCGCTGTTTTCACGAATCGACCTGGTCCGATTACCAATGCAGGTCTTGAGCGACGGTCGCGCATGTGAGGCGAATACCAGCCTTGCAACTTGTGCAATTCCCCGTCGTCGTATTTGTAAAGTTGCAGACCGCTGACGCTTTCCAGAGCGAATCCTCGATCACGGACCTGCCGTTGCGCACGGCGCCTGCGGTCGATACTGCCGCTAAACACGCAACTGGAACGTGGATCCGATCGGAAGCATCTCCGCGGCCGGTTTGAACCGCGGACTCTGCTGAAAGTCCATCAGCATCGGCCGGCATTCCGGCCGTTTGGCATGAAAGACGCATATGTGTCGTCCGCCCTTCCACGGCACAGAACACACATATGAAAGCACCGGGGCGCCTCGCGGGAAGCGGCCCTCAATCATAAGTCCCCGGTTCCTTCCCCTGCTTGAACATCACTTCCATTGGAGAATTGCGATGCACACGCACACCGTACCGAAACTGCTCGGAACCCTCATCTATCTTGTCGCGGTCGGCACGTCGTACGGGCACGACGGCCATTCGCATGACGACGGCCACTCACACGAGCATGGTGTCTCTCACGAGCACGTTCATGCCGATGGAACCTCTCATCAGCATTCCCATGCCACCGAGATGCTGGCCTATCGTCTGACGGACTGGAACAGTCTGCAGTTCTCCGATCCCCGTTTGGCGCAGCAGCATCTTGAAGCAGTGCGCGGCCTGGGATGCGAGGCACACATGGACGATGTACCCGGCAGCCTGTCGGTGTCCTATCGCTGCATCGAGTGGAAGCCGATGGAAGTGGCCACCCATGAACTGGCCGAACAATGGGCGACCTGGCTGGTTGCCGCCGGATTCGATTGTTCGCACGGCCATGTCGATCCCGTCATGCTCAACGGCCCTGAAATCGTCGAGTATCGCCTGGCCGAATGGCAGACCGCGCACGTACAGCCCGAAGAAATGACGCTGTTCGTCGAATCGCTGAACAAGATCGGCTGCGAAGTCCATCAGTCGAACGACGGCGACCATGTCGACGTCAACTTTCGTTCGCCACTGTGGCGAGACATTCACCTCGGCAACCACCAGACAGCCGAGCAATGGGTGGCGTTCTTCGAGGAGCACGCCTTCGAGGTCCGGCACGAACACTAATCGCCGATGAGCTGCATTCGGCATCGCAAAAACAAGACCGCCCCGGTTCCCTCTCAGGAACCGGGGCGAGTCGTTTGTTGCTCTGCACTGAGCCAGATCAGTTACCAGTGCAGGTCGTAGTGACCGTCCTGGTGGAACACCCAGCGGCCGGGGATCACGTGCTGGTGGCAACCGTGATTGACGATTTGGGGCGGGATGTAGTCCCAGTGGCTGGTGTCGTGGAAATGGAGGTGCGGCTGCACGACGTATGGCTGCACATGGTAGGACGGTGCGGCGTAGCTGTAGCCGCCATGGCCATAATGGCAGTCGGCTTGAACCGAACCGGCGAACAGAGCGAAAGCCGCGACAACGGCACACGAGGCAATGAGAGTCTTCATTTGAGATTCCTTGTTGGTTGGGTGAGTTAGGTGAAGGCCGGTTGTTGTTGTTGGCCTCCACTACTCATGGCGATACGCCATGGTTCTCAGGGACAAGAATCTCGTGGGATTTCTCAAGTTCAGACACGCGGCGCACTCAAGCGCAACGAACACGAACGCCAAAACAGAAACGCCCGCTCCCTCACAAGGGAACGGGCGCGGAGACAGATGTCCTGTGGTTGTCAACGGCTACCAGTGGCGATCCCAGTGGCC
>JANNSB010000589.1:0-4975 GCA_031402175.1 Planctomycetaceae bacterium | reverse complement strand
AAACGGTGGCCGCGATCACTGGGGTGGACTCGCGCCCCTGTTACTCGCCGGCGGCGGCATTTCGCCAGGCCGCGTGATCGGGCAATCAACACGCGACAACGGCGAACCGTTGACCGAACCGGTCACGATCCCACACCTTGTGGCCAGCGTCATGCAGACGCTGCTCGACGTGGGCGAGCTCCGGCTGGTGCAGGGGCTGCCACGTCAAATCCTCGATATCGCCGCCCACGACCCCATCCCCGGCTTGTGGGGATGAGGCTCGTTCGCTCGACTATCGAGGCGCTACCGCTTGGGTTGATCCCGTCACCGGCCGCGAACCCGGCAGCAGGGGTGCTTCCGTTGTCGCCGACCGAGGCTTGTGGTTGCCGGTGGACTCAGGCATCGTCAGCGTGAAGACCCTCCGCTCCACTGTGTCCGGTGCCGACGACTGAACCGGCCCCGTTGTCGTCCCGGCATCTGGTTCCGCAGCGATCGGCGTTTGCACCGTTGCGGCGTCATCTGATGTCACGACTGGTGCCTCGTCCACTTCCGTGGTCGTGGACGGTTCGGGAGTGACGACCAGCGGAATGCCCGGGCGGGACTGTTCAGTCACCTGCGGAGTCGTTTCCGGCACGACCAGCGGAATCCTCGGGCCAGTCGTTACCGCGTCGTCCTGCGTCTCGGGCTGCTCGGTCGGCGTCGCGGGCAACTCAGGCTCGATTCCTTGTGACAGCAGCTCCGGCGTCAGGATCAGCGGCGGACGAGTCTCCTGGGTGATCTCGGGCTGGACATTCGGAATCACTTCCGGCTCCGGAGTAACTTCCGGTTCGGCAATGACCTCGGGTTCGGGTTGGACAACGACCAGCGGGACGCCGGTGGAGCCGGGTACATTGTTCGCGACATCATTCGGAACTTCGACTTCGTTCTCGACAACGGCGTCGTCATTACGCTGCGGCAGTTCGGCAACTTGCGAATTGCTGGGCAACGGCAGCGGCGTGGTTTCGTTGGTCTGCACCGGCGATTGCGGATTAGCCTGAGGGGCCTCCGCCAGTTCCGGCTGTGCGGGCGTCTGATTGCGGCTGCGAATCTGATCCATACGCTGCTGGTAGAGCACCAGCGAATGGCAGGCGTGATACATGCCCCCCATCTCGGTGTCGTCGTTGACACTGTTGATGAGGTCGGTCGCGATGCGGGCGGCGGCCCGGCGAACCCACTCTTCCTCCAGGCGGCTCGTCGGGAGGGCCATCATCAGCCATTCGAACATGTGCCCAGTGGTGCGGATTCTTTCATCGAGATCCACCGCGGTTCCACGAGCTTTGAAGTACTTTGCGGAGAATGAGCCATCGGCATTTTGCATCGACTGTGCCGCGACGATGCGCCCCTGTAGCTTCTGGTCGGCCTCAAACCACGCCCCGCGCAGTTCACCGTGTTGTACGAGGTATGCATTTCGTGCGTAGGCCAACGCAAACAATTGGTGGCAGCCGCCGCATGGCGCGCCGATTACGGAATCTTCAACCTGCTCCTGAATCATTCGCTCCATGCTCCAGGATTCCCCTTCGTTGTTCGTCCAGGTCGTCATCTGGTCGCAGTAGTGCGTCAGGAACCACAGCGTCCAGGTGATCTCCTCCCGGGAGTTCACCGTGGCCTGCGCGGTGTTCACCATGTCCTGCATCGTCACCGTCCCGCCCCCCTCGACGCGAAACTGGTGATCCAGCGGAAAGTCCGACATGCATATCAGCGCCAGCGTCTGATTGATGTGCCCCTCGAAGGCATAGGGTACGTTGTTGTAGGGCCGCGCCCTGCCGCCGGTGCTCGTCCGTTGAAACCACGAATCTCCCATGAATTCGGGGCCGGACGATATGTAATCGATCGCGCGAATGTACTCGTTGCCGCGCTTGAGGATGTATTGATCCCGCAGCGCCAATATGCCGTGGATGATCTGCCAGGGTGTATAGGGCGGGTTCTGTTGAATGTCGAGATACCGCCGCGAAGTGACATCGATGGCCTGCGCAACCAGTTGATCGAGTTGCGATTGACCATTCGAAGCCTGTGCCGACTGCTGAACTGCCGAGCGAGACAGTCGTGGCGCGCCCTGCACGTCGAGCGGCGAGTCGATCAGTTCCGGACCGCGTGGAACTTCCTCCTCCTCGAGTGCCTGCTGTCTCGGCCCATGGGGACCGCGGGGACGCTGCCCACCCAGCATGCGCTGGAGGAACTGATTTCCGGTCGCAGGCGCGGTCAACCACGCGCCCGCGAGAACGAGCACGGGGATGAGCAACAGCGAAAGACGACGGCTCGGCCGCCACGAATGAACAGACATATGATCACTACTCCATCGGAAGCGAATCCAAGGGTTTATGACTCTTCGGAAGCCATCCGATTCAGGCTGCAAGACAAGCAGTTCCCTCACGCATGGAAAAGAGAGAATGAACGTCCGCATGCCTACGACGGGATGATTCCGACATGTGGACGCAGCTTGTGCAGCCTTCGCAGACTTCCTCGATTATCCATCGGCGAGGCCGATCCCATCCCCTTAGCTTCACACTGCGGAAAATGCGTGGAGATTGCCGACAAGGTCAGGTTGGTTTCACGAGGACGATTTCAACGGTCAGGCAGCGCGATCAACCGTTCAAATATTCGCGTACATATGTACGCTTAAGTTTGTTTTGGAGTTCAGTGGGCTTTGGTGCCGGCTCGCGGCCTTCGACTGGGTGTAGTCGCAGCAGCGCGGGGCGGCGGTCATCAAGGCTCGCGGCGCGTCGAGTGCTGCATCGGCTGCCTCCTTGTGAGTGAAAGAAACACACTCAAAACAGCCAGGATGCCAATGATTGCGCGATTGGGTAGTTGGGGGCACCGTGTTGATGAAATCTCCTTCGAGCCACGCGCTGTCGCTAATCACGTCGGTCGCCGACTTGCCGTTGATCGTCGCATGATAAAAGTCGGGGAACTGAGTGGCGGAGTGGTTTCCCCAGAGCGCAACATTCTTGACGGCTGCTACCGGTACACCGGCTTTTCGCGCGAGCAGACTCTGGGAGCGGTTCTGGTCGAGCATCGTCATCGCGTACCAGTTCTGGCGCGGGATGCTCGGGGCGTGGTGCATGGCGATCAGCACGCAATCCTTGCAGTCTCAGCATCCGACAACAAACGACGAAGACTCAAATGCTCTAATTCGATCCGGAACTTTAAGGCAAGCATCGACAAACTGCCTGAAGTATCGGATTACTTCCTCGAGGAACGTCATCATCGGCGGCACAATGATGATTGCTCTGCCCGGCCCGTTCGCATCTGGATGCGGCTGATGGTCATGATCTTGTTTGAGCCATATTGTATCGATGATGCGACTTGTGTGCGAATTCCCACAGCTATCGATGAGTAGCTCTGTGCGGAGTCGCTTCTCTGCTGCTGGCCATTGGCTTCCGTATGCATCAGCAAACGCGATCAATGGGTGATGTTGCAACAGTATCTGCAGTCGGTGCTTTGCCCATCGGTTCGCCCAAATCGAAAGCTCACGAGGTTTTCCACCAGGCGGTAGTCCAATAAGTTTCGAAACCCCCGCAAGCTGCGAAGTGAACTCAGACAGAATGATGAGATAGAACCTGAGAAACGTGGAAGGCTCGTCAGAGTAACAAGGGGCATTCAGAAACGCACCGATCTCATTGGCCTCTGCGAGCAAGGAGCACGGAAGGCTCAAGTGCTCGTGGCATGTATTGCAGCCATGATAAATCTCGCACGCCCATGTGTTTCCAGTGGCACCAGGCTGATGCTTGGTTGTCGTCGTCCACTTCTTGGAAAGTTCAAACTGCAGTTGGCCTAACCAGTCCTCACATGTTTCGTTTGGATCGTCCAAGTAGAATTCAGAGCATTTCATTCCTCGTCTCCATTCATTGAGTCGCCATCAGGCTCTGACTTAAACTGTGTGTTTCGACACAGATTACGAGTGCGGGTTCACTCGCCCGGCACCGCCGGCCTGTGCCTTTCGATCTCGGCCTTGAAGTCCCCCAGACTGGACCAGTAGAGCGGCTGGTTGAGGTCGACTTCGGTGACGGCGATCGTGCCCCATTCGTTCGCCTGAGCCAGTGGATGGCCGTCGTGGCCGTAGATGGCAGAGATCGTCCAGTTGGCCGACACGTCGGTGTACGTGCTGCTGATGAGATAGACATGGTTTTCGCACGCCCGGGCCGATGCGAGCAGCGGGTTGCAGCCCCAGACGGGCCAGGCGATGACTTCGGCTCCGTTGTTCGACAGCTCACGGGCCACTTCGGGGAAGAAGCCGTCGTAGCAGACCATCATCCCGACCTTGCCGAACTCGGTGTCGAACACCGGGTATTCGTTGCCGGGCGTGATGCCGCCGTCGATCTCGCTGCGCGGCAGCGTCACCTTGCGATAGCTGCCGACGATCTCACCATCGGGTCCGATCAGGACGGCCACGTTGTAGATCAGGTGTCCATCCCGCTCGAGCAATCCGGCCACGATGTAGAGATCGTGTTCATCCGCGAGTTGACCGAAGTAAGCGGTCGTAGGTCCGGGGATCGGCTCGGCACATGCGGCAAATGTGAGTCCGGTGTTGTAATACGTGAGCGTCTCCGGCAGGACGATGAGGTCGACATCCTGCTCACCGGCCTCGGCGATGAACGGCGCGAACTGCTCGCATTTCTCGTGTGGAGTACGGCCTTCATTCGGGCAGTAATGCACGGTCGCCAGACGCACGATGCGCGGTTCCGGGGGATCGACCTGCTCCAGCGAGATGTCGCACCATGTGACGCTTGAATGCGGCGGTCCCCAGCGGAAGCCCAATTCGACGAGAGCCTGCGTGGCGGCCGAGGGCGCGCGATAGGTGCCACTTACTTCGGTCCACTCGCCAACGGTCTCGCCATCCCCGGGAAACTCCGGCTCCGAGCGCGGGATTTCGCCAGGTTGAAACGAAGCGGTCGAAGGATCATCTCTTAACACCTGCTCGCCGGCGTCATCGAGCCAGATGATTCTCGCGACGCCTGTT
>JANNSB010000588.1:0-2197 GCA_031402175.1 Planctomycetaceae bacterium | reverse complement strand
TTCACAGTTGCCGGAATCGCCATGGCGTACCCGCTGGCGCGGATCATCCTGTTGTTCACGCACCGGCGCGAACTGCGGCGGTTCAAAAAGGCATTGGCCAAGATCTCGCCGGAGCTGGCCAGGCGACTCCACCTGCCCGAGGGCGCCGGCGAGATTCGGTGCTGTCTCTGGTTTCAGGCGGCCGACGTCGAATTCCCACTTTATGACCTCGCGATCGTCCCCCAGGCGGCGAACATTCTCCACCGCAACGGCACGATCGCCATGTGGCAAGCCGATGCCCGCTTTCGACTGTTCGGGATCGAGAGCTTCGGGCAGCGACACTCACCTCGCGAGTCGGCTCTGCTGATGGCCGCCTACGGGCCTGCCGTATACGAGATCCCCGCCAACGGAGCCGAGGCCGCCCTGGTCCAGTTCGCCTGGATCAAGAGCAGACCAGAGTCCTTACCCGGTGACCTCCGTGGTCCCGATCTTCACCGCCATGGTTACTGGCGCAACCCCGTACGTAACCGCCGCATTGCCCGGTTGGCGGCCGTTCTGCTCGCCGGCAACCCCGGCAACATCAAGCTCGATCCGCAGATCGACCAGTGGTTGCAACTGCACGGCAAACCCGAGATGCACGTTGTCGTGCATTGTGGTTGTGTCGAACAGATCCTCGCGATCAAGGCACACCTGCCCAACGCCAAGATCAGCACGGCATTGACCGTCGACGCCCTCAGCCGTATGTCCCGACACCAGCGGCACGAGGTTACCTCGCATCGGGCCAATGGGTCTGGCGGCCTCATCCTCACCGACCGCGAGACCGCCTGCCGGCGTGCCGACGTCGATGTCGTCATCTGGGCCAGCGGGGGACCGGGGATCCTAACGGGACCACTTAGTTCTTCATTACCAAACCGGCGACCCGTGCTGATTATCGACTACCGGGACTGCCATCACCGACAACTGTTTCGCTGGAGTGAGCGGCGGTTTCTTCGGTACATGGAGCGCGGCTGGTTTCCGGTCGGCTGCGATGAGTCGCTCAGCCGTGTCGTCCACTTTCAGATGCAGTATCCGACGATCGGAGGACGGCGATGAGCGGTAGTTTGCTCGACTGGCGTTACGACCAGGACCAACAGCCTCGCCGAAACAGGCGGGGCCGCCGGGAGACTCCGCATGTAATGGGGCCTGACGGCAGCTTCGACGGGGACGAATTCATGAGCCCCGAGAACCTGATGGTTGGCTACCTGCATGCACGCCGCGGTGGACAGGCTCCCGGTGTCGACGGGCTGTGCTTCGGGGATCTGTCTCCGACCGACGCCTACGCCGGACTGCGGGTTATCAGCGAAGCACTCCATTCTGAGGAGTATCGGCCGCAGCCGCACCGGCCGGCCAAGATTCCCAAAGGCGGTGGCAAATACCGGCAACTGTCGATTCCCACGATCCTCGACAAGGCCGTCGGCAAGTCGCTGGACCTGTGTCTGCGGTCATACTTCGAAAACATCTATCCCGACCTGCACACGTCTCCCTGGGATATCTTCGCCGGCCTCGAGCTGCAGATGCACGAGACAGGCTGCATGCATCTCATCGAGATGGACATCAAGGACTGTTACCCCAGTCTCGCCATCCACGACGTGCTGAACGCAGTTACCGAACACATCAACGATCCATCCCTGCTTCGAGTGATCGAGCAGGTGGTCCGCGGCTACGAAGGCCACGGTAAGACGAGGGGACTGTCGCAGGGCTGCCCGCTCAGCCCCCTCATGGCGGACATCACACTCCGCCGCATCCTCAGGCCGGTCATGGAAGACCGCCGGGGAAACCCTCCGTTCTGGCGCTACGTCGACAACATCGTCGGCCTCTGCCGGAACGCGCGTGAAGGTCGCCGACTCCTGTCCACGCTCCAGGCTCCCCTGGCGCAACACGGACTCCACCTGGATCGGAAATCGGAGGGCAACCTCCGCCAACGACACAGGGGACCCGTGAAGATTCTGGGCCTCTCCCCCTACTGGGCCGACAGCGGCTTGGTATGGAAGATCCCCAGCGAGCTATGGCAGGAAATCGACACACGGATTGCAGACTGCTGGAACAAGCCCCAACCCCATGAGACGTGCACATCTCTGGTCCAGGGTCTCCTCAACAGTCTCGGCCCCGCCCTCACACCAGCAACACGGCTGGAAACCGTCTCAAGGCTGATGAACTTAGCCACGAGACTCTCCCTGCG
>JANNSB010000587.1:0-1561 GCA_031402175.1 Planctomycetaceae bacterium | reverse complement strand
GCCGCAGCCGATCACGATGCTGCTCGCGCCGCTCGTCTGGCTGTTTCCCGCATCGGCCGCTCCGTACAACATCTACCTGATCTGCTCGCTCGCGCTGAATGCGCTGCTGGCGGAACTCGTGCTGCGCCACCTGAAGGTTTCCCCTTTGGTTGCCGTCTACGGGGGACTGATGGTGGCCGCTCTGCCGTTCGTGCACTGGCAGCGGGATGTCATTCAACTGATCCCGATCTGGGGAGTGCTCTGGTTCTGGCTGTCGTTGTCGCGTTTCGCCGAGCAGTTGACGATTCGCCGGGCACTGGTGGTGGGACTTGCGTTCTCCAGCGTCGTGCTGAGCTGTCTGCACCATGCGCTGTTTCTGGTGATGCTCTCTTGCGTCGGCTGCTGGTGGCTGGTCTATGACCGCTTGCTCCATCGGCGTTTCTGGCTGGGAATGCTCGCCGCGGTCGGACTAGTCGCTCTCATTTGTGGACCATTCGTACTCCCGCAGGTCATGAAACTTCGCGCCGAGGAATGGGGTAGGGATCCAGACACTGTCGAGTCGCTGTCGGCCCTTCCCATCGACTATCTGTGGGTCTGGTATCCGTTATGGCATCAACAGCCGACGATTCTTCGTCCCGATGATCAGATGCCGTGGGCCATGTCTCCGGGATGGATGGTGTTGGCGCTGGCCGCACTCGCCGTGATCGTGCAACTGGTGCGATGGTATCTTGAACTGAGGATCATTCCGTTTGCGGAACTTATCGAGGACGACGCAGGAACCTCGGCCGCACCAAGCTCTGAGCCGTCCACAGCGCCATCATCCGCAGTCACCCAGCGGACGTCTCCCGACAGCGCGCCGCGCGGCTTGGGCCCTTGGATCGGGATGCTCGTGACTGTCGCGGCAGTCTCGCTGATGCTGTCCTGCGGCACGCATCTCAAATGGGGCCAGGTCGACCTGCACGCGATCTTTGTCAAGTACGTGCCCGGCTATCAATTGCTGCGCAGTCCCCTTCGCTTCGGACTGTTCTTCCAACTGGTCACCACACTGCTGGCGGCGTTCGCCGTCGAGGCGATGTGGCAATGGGGCCTGTGGGCGTTTCGTCGCGACCTGGCCGGAAAACGCCGTCCGACCGAACGCCAACTCTGGACGCAGGTCGGTTGGCTGTGGGCGATGACCGGCGTAATGGGCCTGTCGCTGTTCGAGCTCCGCTGGCATCCCGTACCGCTCTTCAAAATCCCGGCGGTACACGGACCGCAAGACCGATGGCAACCTTTGTGGGTCGACTGGCTGATCGAGCATTCCGACGAATCCGATATCATTGCCCACCTCCCCTTTCCACCGGGCATTTCGGTTAGGGACTACGAGGAGACAACCGATGCGATGTTCTGGCAGACCCGCCACCGGCGGACGATGGTCAACGGGTATTCCGGCTTCTTTCCCGATTCGTTTGGAGAAGTGCAGACCGCATGCACGACCTTCCCGTCTGCCGAAAGCCTCGCCGTGTTGAAGAACCTCGGCGTCCGCTGGTGCATCGTGTCGCGTGCGGTTTTTGCGACAAATAATCCGCAGCCGATGGCAGCC
>JANNSB010000586.1:0-5120 GCA_031402175.1 Planctomycetaceae bacterium | reverse complement strand
TCGTGAATGAAGATCGGCACCCCCTTCTCCGTCACCGGCGGCTCTCGCGTGCCGACTCCGCGATTGATGAGGGGCCAGCGGTTTTCAAAACCCTCTTCGCGGCGCACCTCCAGGCCGCGAATGTGTGTCGCCGCGCCTCCGCCGAGATTGTTGTCACTCATTTGAATGAGCGGCGTGGTGTCGTTGCCATAGGCACTTTCAAAGATCAGGCCGTCGATGGTGACGATGCCGGTCTGGGCGCTGGCGTCATCCATCCCGCGATTGAACGGCTCGGCTCCGATCGCCGAAATGTGCAGATTGCGATAGACCTGCGACTCGAACGCCGGGCGGTAGACGCCATACGCGGCATCATGCAGGCGGACATTCTCCATCAGCATGCAGGGACTGTGGGGACGAAACGCGTAATGAGATCCCCAGACGGTGAAGTCCCGAATGATGTGCGGGTGCTGTTCGTCCGGCCCCGTCCAGTCGACACCTTCAATGTGCCGGAGCATGTCGTCGCTGTCGATCGGTGAATCGGGTTGATCGTTTCCGTTGGCGGCGATGAGCATGCCGTAAAAGCCTTCGGTGTGCGCCTCGTTCTGTTCGAACCGCCAGATGGGGATCGTGCGCACATCGACTGTCTGGTAAGTGCCGTCCGGCTGCAGCACCGGCAGGCGCGGGTCGAAGTTGCTGCGCTCCTGCATGTCGTAGCGGTAACCGTACTCATCGTTCTCGCACGAGACATTGCGAGTGAATGTGTTCCTGCCGTTGGCCCACCAGAAGCCGGCACCGTCGTTGGGATCGAACGAGAGCACTTGATTCGGCAGCGGGCGTCCGGCATAGGCATGCACTGCGAGGTTGCGATCAAGGAGGTTGTAGACCTCGGTGCCGTCTTCGAGGAAGAAGCCGTGGCCGACGCTGCCGTAACCGACGCAGTCGCGGACGATGAGATGGTTGGTGCCGTGAATCGTCACCCAGCGGTTGTGCGAATCGACGATGGCTGCGCCGGTAACGCTCCCGCCGCGCATCGTGTCGCCGGCCAGATGGAAGTGAACGGCATACCTGCCGAGTACGCCTTCCTTCCCCAGATGCGCCAGGCGGGCATAGCTGATGCCGCCGGCGCTGAAGGCGTGATAGACCGTGTGTCCGCGTTGACCTTCCGGGTCGGCCGATTCGATGACGACGTTTCGCGACAGGTTGGCGACCTCGCATTTGAACTCGCCTTCACCCGCATGTTCGAATTCGAGCGGCGCGTCGAGCGTCAGCGTGGCACCATCCATCGAAACGATGCGGCGTTCCTCGGTGGTGGACGCTTCGGTGTCCGTGCGATACGAACCACCTCGTTCGCGGCGGATGGAACCGGTCACAATGATGTCATCACCGACCTTCCAGCCAGTGACCGGCTCCGACAGCGTGACCTGCGAACCGCCCTCGGCTGCATCGGCTCCGAGCTTGACCCAGGTGCGGCTCATCGGCGCGCCGTGAATCTCCATCCGGGCGGAGCAGCAGGCCAAGGCAGGAGAGTCGTCGGCAGGCATCCCTTCCAAATAGTGCAGCCGGACGGTGGCCGTGAACTCGGCCGGGATCGGCGCGTCGAGAGTGCCGATGAGCAGCGCGGGGATCTCCCCTTCGGGAGCCGCGTGCGGTTCGCCGGAGGCTGTCACACCATGAAAATCACACGCAAAACCGCTCTCGCTGCAGGTGTCGCTGTTCTGGACCTTGAGCAGGCCGACATTGAGGAGCGTGTTGCGATCGCGGGCGAATTCGAGGGTGCCGACGACCTGAATCAGGCGAATGACGGCTTCCGAATCGGCGTCATACGTCACATGCGTCCCGCGACTGACGAGAACGCGGTCCCCTTCCCCGGGCACTCGTGCGGGTTGCCAGGTGGCGGGGTTCGACCAGTCTCCATCGGCGACCGAGACGATGTCGAAAGTCACGGCTCCCGCGATAGAAGGCGGGGCATGTCGGGCCGCCGCTTGAGCCGACCACGCACAGCAGATTGCGGCAATAACCGCCGAAAGTCGAGGCAGTTGATCGGGCGAAGTCATGACGCTTGCTCCTTCTGGGGGCTGTCGGCGGATTCGCAACCGAAAGCATCAGGAATCGTCGGCGAACTCGCAAGCGTTGCAGGGACTTGGAGCTGGAGGCTAGAGGCTTGGGACTTTCCATCTCCCCCTGATAGGTGATTCTCGCTAGAATTTCCCAGCGAATGTGAGCATCCTCAGCATTGGCCCATCTTCTGTTGCCGATGAAGGATGGGGCGGATTGCCGGTATTGTTGCAGCGACACGGTGGGAGCGGACATGAAGAGGGAACGGTCGGTTGCATTTCTCGCAGCCTGGGCGACTTGCCTGCTGATGGCACGCAGTGCATCAGCTCAATTCGATCTCGACTTCGGCGACCCGATCCGCGTCGGCAGCCAAGCCCAGAGTGCCACCGCCACCGTCGCTGCCCGCCTCGAACCGACATCTGGCGATGAGGTGCTCCTTTCGATCACGGTCGATACGAGCGCCGACGCGTGGACTTACGCTATCGGCGGTTCATACAGCGGCAAGACCGAGGTCACGATCGCGCCCGAAGCGATCGTTGGACTGACCCCCGTTGAGGACGGCTTCACTCCCGATCATGCCCCCAAGCGCGATGTCGATCCGACCTCCAATGAGGAAGTCGACAAGTTTCCCGGCGGCGTGACGTGGACCCGGCGTTATCGGCTCGACGGCTCGACCGACGCCCCCGAGATCACGGGAAGTATTAGATTCAACCTGTGCAATGCCAACGAGTGCACGCGACCGACCGAGGACTTCACCGCCACTCTGGTCGCTGCAGCCGACACACTACCTCCGCCCGTGGAAGATGTCGCGTCGCCCTCCATTGAAGAAGTCTCGGCTGCGACGCCTGCCGACCGGTCGCAGGGATACTTGGTTGTCCCCACGCGAGATGTTCAAGGTGAAGTGCAGCCGGACCCAACTCGAATCCAGTTCCAACTCGAGGAAGTGTCGGCGGACGAATGGAAGCTCACTCTGATCATGGATCTCGATGAAGGTTGGCACGCGTACGCCATCGAGCCAACGGCCGATCAGAACGAGGTTCCGACAACGATCGAACTCGCTGGGTTGTCGGGCCTCGAAGCCGTCGGCGGTCCTGAGGCCGTTACCGCTCCCATGCTGCACACGACGGCGAATGGCAAGACATCCAATATCCATGAACCCCAGGCGGTCTGGACGCAACATTTCCGCCGCAGCGGCAGCGACGCGATTGGGCTCGCGGGAACGATTACGTATCAACTCTGCAACAGTCAGAAATGCTTGATTCCCAAGACGGTTGGCTTCTCCCTGGGTAGTCTGCAATCGGCCGATGACATCGCCACCGCATCCGCCCCGACTCTCGCCGTCTCGAACGATCTGCATCTTGATATTCAAGTCCCCGATGCGCAGGCATCCGGTAATCTGGCGCTGCAACTGTTATTCGCCTTCCTGGGCGGGCTCGTCCTGAACGTGATGCCCTGCGTGCTGCCGGTCATCGCGATCAAGATTCTCAGCTTCGTGCAGCAGGCGGGCGAGAGCCGCACGAAGGTGCTCGGTCTCAATCTGTCGTATACCGCCGGCGTGCTGACGGTGTTCCTCACGCTGGCGACGCTCGCCATGATGATCTCGCTCGGCTGGGGGACGCAGTTTCAGAATGTCATCTTCACGATGAGCATGGCCGGCGTCGTGTTCGTAATGGCTCTCAGCCTGCTGGGAGTCTTCGAGATCCCGATTCCCGGATTTGCGGGTGGTGGTGAACAGCGCGAAGGTCTGCCGGGTGCGTATCTGACGGGCATCATCGCCACGCTGCTCGGCGTTCCCTGTACGGGACCGCTGATGGCTGCAGTCTTCACCTGGGCCTTGAAGCAGCCGCCGACAGTCACGTATGCCGTCTTCACGGCGATGGGACTGGGAATGGCGTCGCCGTACTTCGTGGCAGGATTCTTCCCCGGCATCGTCAACGTCCTTCCCAAGCCGGGGATGTGGATGGAGCGCTTCAAGCAGTTCCTCGGCTTTGTGCTGATGGGGACGGTGATCTGGCTGATCTATGTTCTCCCCGATACGTACCGCATCACGTTCATGGTCTTTCTGCTGGGACTCGCCATCGGGTTTTGGATGATCGGCTCGATGTACAATCAGGCCAGTCCCGCAGGCCAGAAATGGCGAATCCGCCTGAGCGCGCTGCTCTGCATCGGCATCGTTTCAACAGGTGCCTGGTATCTGCAGCATGGCTCCGGCTCTCATCTGCCGTGGGAACCATTTACCGAGCGTCGCATGACCGAACTGGTCGAAGAGGGCCGACCGGTGCTGATCGACTTCACCGCGAACTGGTGCCAGATCTGCAAGACCAACGAGTTCGTGGCTCTCAATCGCTTTCGGACCTTGAGATTCGTGGAGGCCCACAATGTCGCCACGCTGGTCGCCGACTACACTCAGGAGAATCCGGAAATCAAGAAGTGGCTGAACGAGTTTCAGCAGGACAGTGTGCCGCTGACGGTCATCATCCCGCCGCGACGCGGTGCGGAACCGCTCGTGCCGATATTGATCTCCGGCCCCTACTCACAGGAAACCCTGCTCGAAAAACTGGAGCAGGCAGTCCTCGGCGGTACGCAAACCGCAAACAGCGAGACCGGCGACAACGAAGTCTCACAGCGATAGATTGACGGTCGTTGGCGCGTAGCAATCCTCTTGTCCAATCTGGGCAAACATTGTTGTAGGGAACGGACTCCGTGCCGTTCCCGGCTTGCGGGGCCGCGTGTGGCCCGAACGTCGAGTGCTCTCGTGAAGCTGCGTCAGGAATTGTGCAATGTCGATGGTCACGAGGACATGTTTACGTCGATGTACGCGCCATCCCGCCGACGGGAACGGCACGGAGGCCGTTCCCTACATAAGGACAACGGCGATGTCGTGGATATCGGAAGCTAGTGCTGTGTCACGGCTAAAAAGTCGGATTGGCGGTTTTGGGGGAATTGGCGATATTGCGTGTCACAAGGAGGTGCGCCATGCGGAAATTGTACGTGGTCCGGCTGACGAAACAGGAACGGGGCGAGCTTCAAGGCGTCGTGAAAAAGTTGAAGGGGACCGGTCAAAAGGTGCGGCGCGCGCAGATTCT
>JANNSB010000585.1:0-23482 GCA_031402175.1 Planctomycetaceae bacterium | reverse complement strand
GACCGCTTCCTCTCGGAGAACGATCAATACGACACCGACCGCTTCCAAAGCGGCGCAGTGCTGACGTGGGAGTATTGATCGGGAAGGCAGTAGGGAGTTGGCAGTAGGCAATAGGGGAAGTCATTCGTCACTTGGTCATTCGTCGTTTGGGCCAGTTCTCCACTCTGCCATCGGGAGAGGGTTTGGGGGTGAGGGTGAGGGTATTTGCGTTTTCCAGCCGCGAGACGACGTAGAAGTGGTGCCGGCTCGGCGGGAGCCTCGCCCTCCCGCTCGGGTGGCACGTCCCCGACCAACGGAAGGGGCGTGGCGAGCGCGCATAACGCGTGAATCTCACATACGAACCTTTGCACGCGAACGACGCCGAATCACTCTTCGCCACGCCTCTCGCACCTGTCGTCGCTCGCGGCGTGCCACACGAACCGAGATTGAGCGGATTCTCGAACTGGGGCAGCGGCTCAATTGAGACGACGTAGTCTTTAGAGACTATCCTTTCGGTTTGTGCCATATTCCCCATTTTGTCACTGGGTGGCGATTGCTACTCGTCGAGGCCGCGGCTACCTTCGCCCGGCACTTGAAGTGCCTCGTCGGAACTCAACACAAGGGAAGGGCCGTAATGCGAATGAATCGAATGATTTTGGCGTGTGCGGCGGTGCTGATCGCCACGTCGGGGCAAGTGCAGGCCGGAATGATTATCGGCGGGTCCGACCTGCTGACGGCCGGTTATCATGCGCAACTGGAAACGTGGCTCGGCGAAGGGTCTGTCTATCTGACCAACATCTTTGACAAAGCCAGCGGCAATGACGGCTTTGATTTTCATGCCGCGGTCGACGGGAAGGGGCGGACGTTTTCTCTCATCGAGGTCACCTCAATCGCCGGCGAGACCCTGGGAACTCCGGTGATCATCGGCGGCTATAACCCAATGAGTTGGGACAGCAGCGGCACTTATCACGTTACCACACCGGGAAACAGGGATGCATTTATCTTTAACCTATCGACGTCGGAAGTCCGAAATCAGAATCCCACTGATTGGTCGGGGCAGTACCAGACGTATAATGATCCTTCATTCGGCCCAACTTTTGGGCTTGGGCACGACATCTGGGTCCACCAGTACTTGGACTGGGGATACAACTGGTCCGATTCGTATGGCGTTGAGACGGGAGGGGTTGCCTACGGAGCGAGCCAGGGAATCGCAGGTGCGAATACATATGTCGATCCGTACTATTTCTCCACACTAACCTACGGGCAAATCGAAGTCTTCACGCTCAGCGACGCTGTCACCTCCACCCCTGAGCCGACCAGCATGGCTTTGCTCGGTCTCGCCAGTCTCGGCGGCATCGGGCTGCGGTGGCGTCAGCGTCGGAAGGCGCGGGACGCACAGGCGGCTGCGTAATTTCAGAACTCAACACGAGAGACCGAACGCCATCCTTCCGGGTGGCGTTTTTTTGTTGACCGGCAAAAGTCACAACCGACATCCACGCAGCGAGACCGACGATTGAGCAGCACATGGGGCAGTCAGCCGGTAGCCCGCTCGCCGAGAGTGGCGCGAAGGAAAGAAAAGTGCCCCCACAAGGGGCCGAACTGGTTGACGTAACGAGTTGTGGCGGCAACGAGTTACAAGATGCCGACTTTGGAAGCGGTGCAAAATCCGGTGCAGTTGATGCATCGCTTGCCCCAGCGGACCCGCGATTGATCGCCCTCGTGGACGCATGGCCGGCGTTGCCTGAGACGGTTAAGGATGCCGTCGCTAAGCTCGTGACGGGGGGTTGATCGATGCCGTCAGCAAACCTCCCCGTAGCGGCGTGCGCGCACAGCCAGTAAAACGGGGAATCTTGCAGGGGGGTCATTTTGTGCGCCCGCACGACCACGGCAAACCGCCCTGTAGCAGCGTGCGCGCACGGCCAGTAAACAGAAAAATCGTGCAGCGACTCCGCCAGTGACGCCCGTTTGCAATCGCAGACGGTTCCTTGCTTCCGATTGCTCCAGACGCGGAGTACGCTGCGCCTCCCTGAGTCTGAAACCATCGGCCGGCGGGGTGCACGTTGCCAGAGACGATCAAGATCGACTGTCCGAATTGCTCGACTCCGTTGAACGCCGCCATGGAACACTTGGGCAGGCGCATCAAATGTCCACACTGCCAGCACTCGTTTACTGCTGAATTCCCATTCGAGGCACCGGACGAGGAGGTGCTCGACGGTAACGATGCGACGGGGCTTCCACTATTCACGACTGACGATCAACAGCCACCGCTCTTCACTTCGCCGGCGATCGATGGGATCGTCGTCCGACTCGACGTGATCACGACCCAGTGTGTCGCCGGCATCAGCTTTGGCGCAGACATTAAGGCAGCATTTTCGGACTTCTTCGGCGGACGATCGAAAGCATTGGAAAAGGAACTGAAGCACATTCACGAGGAACTGAAACGGGACTTGCGGAAACAGGCGCGCAGAGTGCAAGCAGACGCCGTGATCAGCATTCATTTTCAGTTCGGACAGATCAGCGGTAACGGCGGCCTGATGCTCTGGGGAGCCGCGCAAGGGACACCGGTAATTCTTGAAACAGCCGCCAACACATGAGGGCCAGCAATGCCAGAGACAATTCAGATTGCGTGTCCGCACTGCTCCGCGAAGCTGAACGTGACGGAGCAACATCTGGGAAAACGGGTCAAGTGTCCGAAGTGTCAGCAGCCATTCGCGCCGACGATTCCAGCGGCTGTCGTGAATGAGGCAGCCGACTCAACCTCGACCGACGAGGCCACGATCAAGTGGACCTGCCCTGGCTGCTTTCAAGAGTTCATGGTGCGCCACGAGGGCGAGTATGACCTCTGCCCGGATTGCGAGTCGTCCAAGGCGACCTCACGCCAATCGGCTCCGGCCCAATACTATTGCCCTGGCTGCGACCAGTATTTCGATTCGCCGTTCAATGGTGATTACTGCCCGGCATGCGTTGAATCAATGCTGAAGGAAAAGGCGAAGTCGGCTCCCGTGACAATCCCGCTGGTGCTTGACGAGCGCAAGCCTCATCTGCCGCGCTACCAACCCGATCCGACCCGCCGCGACAACCGCGAGCGCGTGCGCCGTGACGCCGGCGGCATTGGCGTCATCGCTTTCTTTGGCGGGTTAATCTCCGCTGGCATGCTGTTCTTATCTACGAGCGAGGCGATTCAACCGGATAGGGGTGGAATCATCGTGATTCTCGTGGTCTCTCTGCTGTTCGGGGTCATGGTCGGCTGGTCCATCAACATCACCGCGAACGTGCTGCGCGTGCTGGCCGATATTCACGAGATGCTGGACGGTCGGAACTGAGTGCTGTCATCTCATCCATCTGTGAGCTTCTCGACAACCAGCGGCATTAACGGCTGCGGCGCAGGCGTGTAGAATCAACGCACGGGTTGCCGGCGTTGGATAGCTACCGACGGCGGCCGAAGCGGACCGGGTTTGAGCGTGGTTGCATCTCTCCGCGCTTGCCCGGCCCGGCCCGATTTATGGAGATGCAGGTTATGGACACATACGTGCCAATTCCGGCTATCGAAGCCGTGCGCAATTCGTTCCACGAGATTCATTTCAGGTTGAGTCATCCCGATGGCTTGCTGCATGAGTACATCAGCAACGCGAACGAAGCGGTGATTCTCGCGCGGCGGGAACATCCTGATATCGTCACGCCTGAAAGGCTTCGGGAATGGCTGCAAGCACTTGACGAAATCAGAGAACCGGGATCCAGCCTGGCAAACAATCGGACGCTGGCCGCGTGCGTCATTCTGGATCAAGCCATAAAGACATTACGTATTGAGACGATCCTCCATGACCACGAAGGCGCGACGCCAATCAATGCGAAAACCCATCCCAACGGAACCCCACCGACAAAGAGTGTCAGGCCGACGCGCAGCACTGCTCCCGGCGAGGCACGAGAGAAGCTGATTGCAGCCCTGACGAAACATCATCAATACGACGACGGCGGTTGTCTGAACTTTGACGCGGTTGGCGTTCGCGCCCTGTCCCGACTCGCGGACGTGAATGAGGGGTCAGCCACAAGGTTTTTCGATGACCAGTTCAACGCCGGTCAGACGGGCGGCCACGCCAGATACAAGCGCGCATGCAGGGATAAATCAACGCTGATCGCCTCATTGAAAACAATGAGGGGCGAGTTTCGCCCGGGCGATTTCATGGACGCCGCGTCGCCCGAACAATGGGAAGCCGCGAACGACCTGGCGAACACACGCAAGGCGCTAGAAGAATAGTCGCCTGTTGAACTGTTGCGCCGTTGCCGCGCAACACTTAGGAGATTTTCGATTCGGCGCAACCGCTTGCGCCCGCATGCTTGGCGTCACGAGAGACTGAGTGTTGCGCATCGCGACGTGCAACACTGCGCCAACGGGTATGCCGACCGCAATTCGCGGGACGCACGATCAGCCCTACCCGACGATGACGACCGACACTGCCCGGCCCCTGGCCTTGCGTCCGCGTGAGGCGGCGCGCCTACTCAACATCAGCGAACGGAAACTGTGGAGTCTCTCACAGCCGCGCGGTGTGATCCCCTGCAAGCGGGACGGCGGCGTGGTTTTGTATCGTCCCGACGACCTGGACGCCTGGCTGCGCTCCGATACGCCTGAGGCCGGCGAAGGGAGTGAACAATGATTCGCCCCATCGACGCCTTCGATCCCAGCGAAGATGAACGCCTCGTGCTGGGCGGGATGCTGCATGCCTACGCCGACGATCGTCTCGACTGGGGCGCGCATTTCTGGCATCAGCCCCGCCGAACTCTGGCCGTGCATCTCGACTTCCTGAAACACGAGGGACTGATGGCCGTGCCGGCGACAAGCAGCGTTGCCGATCAACAGCATGCGTCCCACTGCAACGCCGAACTACTCGTGATTCTCGTGGAGTCTCGCGGCGTATGGGAAACGATGGCAGACCTGCGACACGAGATCAACGTGGAGATTCTCGGGCGCGTCACAACGTCCAGCCTGGCCTACTTCGCCGAAACCGTCACGCGGCTGATCTTGGCCCATCAGAAACGGGAACTGATAACCGACCTTCGCCGCCGGCTGCATGAGGCCACGCGCGGGACGATGTTCGCCGGGGAGGTGTCGGCATGAGCAAGTACGTCACCTATCCCGTTGTTGCACTCCCCGAACCGCTTCGCGGATTCGTTTCGCAAGTCTCAAAGTCGATCGGCTGCGATCCGTCATTCGTCGCCCTGCCGATGCTGTCGATGCTGGCGGCGTCGATCGGGAACTCGTGCTGTCTGATCGTCAAGCGCGGCTACGCCGTTCCGTCGATTCTCTGGACCGTCATCGTCTGCGAGTCTGGGGCTGCCAAGTCGCCGGCCCTTCGCGCCGCCAAGCAACCATTGGAAAACCGACAACGCAACGCATTCGATCGTCATCGTCTCGCAGCCGAGCAATACGAACGCGACCATGCCCAATGGAAACAGGCCATGAAGGATTGGAAGGCGGAAGGTAGTGCCGGTGTTCCTCCCGCCGAACCGCCGGCCCCTCGATTGGAGCGGTGCAAGGTGAGTGATATCACAGTTGAGGCTCTGGCCCCGCTACTGTTGGCGAATCCGCGCGGCCTGTTTCTTGAACGTGACGAACTGAACGGCTGGCTGGGATCCTTCAATCAGTACAGCAACGGCAAAGGATCGGACTCGGCACATTGGTTGAGCATGTACAATGGCGAGTCTCTCACGGTGGATCGCAAGACCGGCGTGCCGCCGACCATCTATGTTCCGTCAGCCATAGTGAATATCACAGGCAGCATTCAGCCGGCGACGTTGCGGCGAGCATTGGGAGTTGAGCATCGCGAGAATGGACTCGCGGCCCGGTTGCTGCTGGCGTCTCCCCCGAATCAAGTGAGCTATTGGACTGAGGCCGACATTGCGCCCGAAGTGGAGGCAATGTTGGCCCGCGTCGTCGATCGACTCTTTGAGCTGCAACCCAGAATCGGACAGCACAACCACGCGCAACCCGTTCCGTTAGGGTTGACGCGTGCCGCCAAGGCAATGTGGGTGACCTACCATGATGGCCTGGCGAACGAGATGACGACCACGACGGGTGACTTGCGAGCGGCCATGAGCAAGCTGCGGGAGACGCCGTTGCGTCTGGCCCTCGTGCTGCATCTCGCGCAATGGGCGGCCAGCGAAGTGACCGATCCACCCAGCACGGTATCGCCTGCGAGCATGGAGTCGGGGATTGCCCTGGCCCGTTGGCATGCCGGCGAAGCCCGCAGGGTTTATGCGATGCTAGACAGCGACCCGGCCCATCAGAAGCTCGTGGATTGGATCGCAGCACGCGGGGGAGCGGTGACGGCTACCGACGTGCAACGCGGTTACCGTTCGCTCAAAGCTGCTGGGACAGCCGAACCGGCACTCGTGGCCCTCATTGATGCCGGCCTTGGCGAGTGGGAGGAAGTTCCAACAACGTCATCGGGAGGCCGGCCCACCCGACGGTTTCGATTGTTTGCGGCGTCTACCGTCAACGAAACCCCTGAAAACATCGGGGATGAATTGGGTTTCGTAGACGTTGACACTATTGACGCCGGCCCGGATGAGTCGCGGGATGCATTCTCGGTCTTTCGTGACGCCAACGATACCGACGATGGAAGGGCAGACGTATGACGATCATTGACATTGTTCGCGACCTGAGGCGCAAGGGGATCGAATGGCGCGTGGACGGCGGCAAGCTGATGTTCCGGCCTGCCAACGCCCCGCAGGACGTGAAGGATTGCATCTTGCGTCACAAACCGGCCTTGGCGGCGTATGCCCTTCCTGGCTGGCCTGCGGACGTTCAGCGGCCCGAATGGTGGTTGGCATTGGCCGGCGGGTTTCCGATAGGCACGTTCACGCGAGCGCGGCCGCAAGTGTGCGGGGATCCCTCGTGCGGATTCCGCGTCTCTGTCGAATGGATGGCGTCCGACGATGGCCGGCTGCGGTGGAGTTGTCCGAAGTGCGGATTGCAGTCTGCCGACCCGGATGAACTGCCGAACATCGCGGCGCACGATTGGGCGTTTGAATGTTGGGATTCTTGATTCAAGTGAACCTGTTGCGGATGGAGTCGTTACCATCCCTGGCGAATGAACTTTGCCGGTTGGCGGGGCGGGGAACTGAGAGACCCCTCCCGCCGGCCGGCTTCTCTCAGAAGGAAAACCGATGGCGAGTATCTCGTTAGACCGCAAGACAGGCCGGCGGACGATTCAGTATGTGGGGATGGACGGCAAACGCCGATCGGTCCGTCTCGGCAAGGTGAATCAGAAACTGGCCGAACAAGTGAAGGTGCGAGTCGAGAATCTCGCAGCCGCGCAGGCAACAGGCCATGTAGTCGACGCCGATACGATCCGCTGGCTGTCGACGATCGAAGATTCCTTGGCCGACAAACTGGCTGCCGTCGGTCTGATTCAGAAGCGCGATGCGTCCGCTCTGGCCGGCTTCATCGACGGTTACGTGACATCGCGAACCGACTTGAAGCCCCGGACCGTGTTTCTCTGCATTCAGGCACGCGGCTACATGGTCGACTACTTTGGGGAAAGCAAGCTGATCCGCTCCATCACTCCCGGCGACGGTGACGAATTCCGGCTGCACTTGCTGGGGAAGGGACTTGCGGAAAACACGACCCGCCGGGTCATCGGTCGCTGCAAACAGTTTTTCAATGCGGCCGTCCGCCGGAAGCTGATCCACGACAATCCCTTCGCGGACCTGTCGGGAGCGGTGCGAGCGACCCCAGAGCGGTTTCACTTCATCAGCCGGGAGGATGCCGACAAGATCATCGACGCATGCCCCACGGCAGAATGGCGGCTGATCTTCGCCTTGAGTCGTTTCGGCGGCCTACGCTGCCCCTCAGAGCATCTTGCCCTACGTTTGGACGATATCGATTGGGCGAACGACAGGATCAACGTGCGAAGCCCCAAGACGGAGCATCATGAGGGGAAGGACTCGCGATGGATCCCGCTGTTCCCTGAGTTGCGGCCGTGGCTGTTGGAAGTTGCCGAGCAAGCCGAGCCGGGAGCGGAGTACGTGATAACGAGCTACCGCGACGACAGCGTGAACCTGCGGACGGGGTTGCTGCGGATTTTGAAGCGGGCCGGTGTGAAGGTCTGGCCGAAACTGTTCCAGAACTTGCGATCGACCCGCGAGACGGAACTGGCCGAAACCTTCCCGATGCACGTGGTCTGCGGTTGGATCGGGAACTCGCAGCCGGTGGCCATGAAGCACTACCTGCAGACGACGGATGAGCACTTCCGACAGGCGGTGCAGAATCCGGTGCAGCAAACTGCGGAAGGGCATCGCACGGCATCGCAAACACCAAATGAGCGACCGCGCAAAGAGAAACCGCAACCCCGTGCCATGCAAGGGGCTGCGGTTCTAAACGATTCACCGCGACGAACTGCCGCGACGTATCTGATGCCCCCACAAGGACTTGAACCTTGAACCTATTGATTAAGAGTCAATTGCTCTGCCAATTGAGCTATAGGGGCCTGGCCGGACGCCGGGCGGGGCGGTCGGCTGGAAAGCGGGTGAAGGGATTCGAACCCTCGACATTCAGCTTGGGAAGCTGACACTCTACCAACTGAGTTACACCCGCAGGCGCGTGCAAGCCGTAAGGTTATCGGCCGACGACGCGGGCTTCAAGTCGCGAGACAATGAGTGACACAGCGTTTCATCGTTGGGAAACCACTGAATCCGCGAGAAGGCCCAATTTGATGCACGTCCGCCGAGACTCACGGGAATGGACCGCGGATGTCGCGGATCTGGCGAGTTCTTGCGGATCTGAGATTCGCACATGTCATTCGACACGTTTCCGATCCGCGAAGACCCGCGTCATCCGCCCAATCAGCGGTCTGTCCTTCGGTCGGAAGCGTTCGCAGCAGCGAGATCAACGGACATCGGCGGTTTCGTCCAGCTTGCGGATCCACTCGGCCAGACGGCGCTGGGCGTCTTCGACATCGCGCAGGCGGATGGCCGGCAGCGAGTCCATGCGGCGTTGCAGCAGCATGGCCGACGAGCGAGGCAGGCTCTTGAGGACATGTTCCTGAATTTGAGTTGATGCTCCCGACAACGCCAGAGCCCAAGGCTCATCGGGCAGACAGCGATAGAGCTTCTGAATCGTCTCGGCCTCGAGCCAGGCGAGATGATCGAAGCCTTCCAGCCCATTGGCCATCCCGTCGGTGTGGATGACGGGGGATTCGTTGGCATCAGGCGAAGGTGTACCGGATGCCGCCATCTTGAGTTGCAGAGCAACCGGATCGCTCTGCGCCTCCACATGACGAGCGCGATCGCCGGACGGTGTGCGTTCCACGTCAAGACTCATCGCCTGTTGTTGCGAATGCAGCGAGAGATTGAGATCAGGAAGCTGATTGGCATGCGGGCGACGCAGAGTTCCACGCAGCGCCGCGATCAGCACGACGACGCCGATGCCGACCCAGACGAGAAACTGCATGTCACTCTGC
Source organism: Planctomycetaceae bacterium (assembly GCA_031402175.1). Taxonomy (GTDB): domain Bacteria; phylum Planctomycetota; class Planctomycetia; order Planctomycetales; family Planctomycetaceae; genus JANNSB01. The sequence continues at coordinate 14,045 of JANNSB010000585.1, read as the reverse complement.
GACTTGATTCCCAGAAAGCTGCGAACTTCCGTGGCAAGGTCGGTCGCTCCCGTATCACGATTTCTGCGCGGCTGTGAGGGCTGCTGCACCGCAGGCGCGACAGCGGCGCTCGATGTAGCGTCTATGTCCAGCCGCGCGACGCCGACGGGTTCAACCAGCAGGTTGCTGAGGCCGACGGTTACGACGGCGACCGCATCCGGCGCGGCGACTGTCGTGGAAACTGTGGATAAATGCTGTCCTTCCCAGGCAGGCTGAACCAGCCAGATCGGCTGCGACAGTGCTTCGATGTCGGTCGCAATGGAGTTTTCGGGTCGGTCAGTCACCTGCGGTAACGAAGGTTCTGGCCGATCGTCGACTGCCGGCTGCATGGGCGACGTTTCAATGAGAGGCGTCGCTTCCGCCGGCGCTACTTCTGGCACCACACCCACTGGTTGCGGCAGCACTGCGGTAACAACGAGCGAATTGGTGACTGCTTCGTCCGGGCGGTGCGTCATCCCCGTCGAGAGATCCATCACGATCACGTCATCCACAGCGAGGTTCGCCTTGCTGCCGGCAACCGCTTCGCGGATCGACTCGACCATTTGCGGCGTCAGTTGTCCATCAGTCTTGGGTCGAATGTAGACAGTCGCACGAACGGTCGATTCTTGACGAAAACCGCGGCCGACCTGCTCATCCCAGACGATGTCGGCATGCTGCACGCCGGGCATCTCACTGAGCATCTGACTGATGCGCCGGGCCCGCGCGATCTCGCGTGCGGCCGACCGTTCGCTGGCGCTGGAGAACGGCGTGAGCTGATCGTTCGCCCGTTGCCACTCGTCGGCCCAGGTGGCTTTACTGGCCGTCGACTCCTGCAGGAACTGCCGGCAGCGGGCTTCGTCGGCCGCCTGCACCACCAGAAACCCGTCGTCGATGGCGACTGGCTCAATGCCATTCGCCTTGAGCGTGGCGACGATTTCGCTTTCCGGCCTTTGCGACAGCTCACCAGCGAGCGAAATGCGAACCTGCCGACGAACGGAGAAGGCACTCCAGACGATGGCCGCGAGCACAATGGCGCCAGCGGTTCCGATCAGGAGCGCGCGATGGCCGGTGATTTGGGATCGCCAGTCGCTGTTGGAAGCCGGTGTGTCCGCCGGAGTGGTCATGCGTCAGTGAGCGGGAGAAGTCGCAACGCGCCCGGCGAGGCCAAGCGCGTTCAGGAAATTTCCGGCAGCGGCACACTCCTGATCGAGTATTGCCACTCAATCAGGCGACTTTGCGATTCGAGCCTGGCCCGCCTCGTGGAGGATAGCCGTAGTCTCGCAACTTGCCCGAGAGCGTTCGCACACCCATCTGCAGCGAACGCGCGGTGAGTTCGCGATTGCCGTTGTAGCGGGTGAACGTGGCCTCGATGAGCTTGCGCTCCATTTCCTGCAAGGTCAGTCCCGGCGTCAACGTTTGCTCGGCGCTTTGGACCTGAGAGATCCAGGCATCGATTTGTTCCGGATGAACTTCTTGTCCGTCCGACAACGCCAGGCAGCAGTGCATCACGCTCGACAACTCACGGACATTACCTGCCCAGTCATGCTGACGCAGGCGATGAATGCACTCGGCTCCCAGTCGCGGCGGGGCTTCGCCGTTACGGGTCGCGAAATCCCACAGGAAGTGTTCAGACAACGGTGCGATGTCGACGCGGCGTTCTCGCAAGGGTGCGACCGAGATACGGTCATCGGGATGGAAGAGGTGCAGCAGTTCCGGCAGGATGCGGTCCTGCCAGGCGTCGATCTGACGTAGCGGCAACTGTGTGGTGGCCAACAGACGCACATGAGTCGGATCGGGTTCTTGTTTGCCAAGCTGGCGGCGGCGGAACTCGTGTACCAGGCGCTCCTGTGTGATGAGCGGAATGTACTCGATGTCGCTGAGCAACAGTGTTCCGCCGGCGGCCGAGTCGAGCCGACCCGCCCAGCCGGGTTCGCCGAACAGTTCGAGGTCGAGGGCCGATGCCGTCAGGACCAGGCAACGCAGTCGGACGTGCGGACGCGACTTGCCATGCTGCGACAGATGAATCGAGCGAGCGGTGATGCCGGCACCGACACCGGTTTCACCATGCACCAATACTGGTCGATGATGAGTCGCGGCGCGTTCGACTCGATCGCGAATCTCACGAATGACGGAGCTCAGTCCGACAAGTTGATCGGCGAGCCGCGTGGCTGGGCGAGATTCTTCTTCCGGCGTCTGACCACTGAGTTTCTTCGAGCGTCCGACCGAGGCGAAGAGCGCCCGGCCCAGGTGGTCGGCGGTGTGCGGCGGCTTGAGCACGTCGCAGCGAAGCGTTTCGTGTTCGGGGACGTTGAATCCGAGGCCGCTCAGGCTGGGAAGCAGCAGAAACTGCGTTGTACGCCCGCAGTCGTGGGCGGCCGACTGCAGGCGGCGGATGTACTCCTCGCCGGGGGGTTCATCGACGATGCAGGCATCGATTTCGCTCTGCTGCAAGGCCTGCGTGACGTTTTCCAGCGTGGCCGGAATCGGCTCGAAGCCGTGCCGCTGAACGATCTCGCACAGTTGCTGAAGCGAGCGCGGGTACGCGGAGCAGATCGCGACCCGGCCGGTCATCCGCAACGTCGACCCGAATGAAGTGGCTGTTTCGTGCATGGTGATCGAGAGGCTGAGAGTGAGAGACCATTCAGTCAACCGCTCTCACAATCCGCTGGACAACGTGGCTGTCAATTCCTAGTCGAACGGCTCATCCGCAACAGGTGATGCAGGTTGAGAGAGCCTGCACCGGCTCGTCGAGGAGTTGTTCGAGAGGAACATGCGCGTGAAGTGTCCGCGGCACGATACTCCAACGTCTCGACGCCGCATGCGGAGTCGAATTGGCGAAGGTGTCGCGTGACCTCAGGTGCCAGGCACCACGGTCAGCACACGCAAGTCCGAGTTGTGGATAGGATTGAGAGAGAGGTGGGAGACAAGACGAGAGAGGAGACGTGAGGTGCGGAGTGATACAACCACCCCCCGATCAGGGTCAACAGGGTTTGTACAATCTTTCAACCGTTCGGCTGTGAGAATTGTAGAAACGACAAGACGGAGGAGGTGATTATGGGTAGGAGTTCTTCCGTCCTACCCATTCAATTCGCACTCGGCCCATTGGCCGAAGTTCTCTTCGACGCGAATCCTCAACGCGATCATCTTCGCGCGAAACTCCGGACCGAGTCGCTCGAGCAACTGCTCTCCCATCCATTGGGCGAGGAGTTCGGCCGTCGTGTTGGACACCGGCAGGATGCGGCAATCCTCGCGGGGAAAGACCCAGCGTCTGTCGCGAAACTGTGCCGTCACTTCCTCGCCGCTGGTGGTGACTTCAATCAACGGATGACTCGCGGGCAGCAGCACATGGTGGTCGAGTTCATTCACCAACGCCTGCAACTGATCCCGCAGCGAGATGAAATCGTACACGTAGTGATTCTCGTCCAGCGGCCCCTCGACCTCGACTGACGTTCGCCAGTTGTGGCCGTGTAGGCGTTCGCAGATATCGCCATTGAACGTAATGAAGTGCGCCGCACTGAAGACGAGATGATCTTTCGTCACCTGCACCCGAAATCGCCTGCCTGGCATGTGTGCTCTCGCAAGTTGCCGCCCGGATACACTCAACGAAACACAATCAATTCACGTCAATCACTTTACTCGATCATTCGATCGCCTGCCTGTTCGCAGCGTCGTCCGCGGTAGAAGATAGACCGCGGATTGAGCGGATGACGCGGGTCTTCGCGGATCTGAAATGGCGTGTGAAACGGATACGGGTCTTTCAGATCTGCGGGAATCCGCATCATCCGCGGTCGATTTCCGTGACTTCGTCGACGCGACATGAGTTCGAGTTTCGCTCTAGAATCCGATGATCCCCTCCCCGAACACATTCGAGACCGCATGACTCACTCCATTCTGCATCGCCTGCAAGGTGCGTGGAAGTCGCTGATCGCGACCGATGTGCTGTTCAAGATGGTCGCGTTCATCCTGTTGACGCCGCTCGTTGGCCTGCTGTTTCGAGTTTTCCTCGCGGCGTCGGGACGAACTATACTCGCCGACGTTGACATCGCGCGGTTTCTGCTGCATCCCGTCGGCTGGCTGACATCGATTGTCGTCGGAGGAGCCGTCATCAGCTTGTTGGCTCTGGAGCAGTCGGCCCTCATGTCCATCAGCCTGGCGGCGGCGCATGGCAAGTCGCTCGGCGCCATCGGGGCCTTGAGGTTTGTGGCCGGCAAGGCGCACGGAGTCTTTCGGATCGCGGCCACGATGGTGGCGCGACTCCTGCTGTTGAGCGCGCCGCTGCTTGCCAGCGGTGGAGCGGTCTATGCGGTACTGCTCACCGATCGTGACATCAACTTCTACCTCGCTGAGAAGCCTCCGCGATTCTGGTTGGCGGTGAGTTTGATCGGCACCATTCTCGCGATCCTCGCGGTACTTATGATTCGCTGCGTCGTGAACTGGTCGGTGGCGATGCAGTTGTATCTGTTCGAGAACGTGTCCCCACAGTCGTGTCTCTCCAACAGCAAGCAGCGCGTTCTCGGCCATCGGAAGACGATCACTCAATGGGTGGTCGTGTGGTGGCTGGCGAACGCTTTGATGGGAACGCTCGCATCGGGACTCGTGTTGGCGCTCGCTCAATGGATCGTGCCGGCTGCGACGGCCTCGCTCGGGCGTCTCGCCGTCGTGCTGGGCGGCATGGTCGCGCTGTGGAGCATTGTGAATCTTGCTTGCAATTTGCTTGCCGTCATTTCATTCGCTCTGCTGCAAATGCAGGTCTACGAACGGTGCGGGCGATCCGATGTGTTTCAGCCACCCGGAACTCAAGCCGCTGCTGCATCACCGCTCCTCAAGTTCACGCGCGGCCGAGTTGTGGCCGCACTTGTGGCCGCGATGATGGCATCGGCAACGATCGGCATCCTCACGCTCCGCACGGTGCGGCTGGAGGACCATGTCGAAATCACCGCACACCGTGCGGGTGCCGGACGCGCGCCGGAGAACACGCTGGCCGCGGTTCATCAGGCGATCGAAGACGGGGCCGACTGGATCGAGATCGATGTCCAGGAATCGCAGGACGGCGTGGTGGTCGTCATTCACGACAGCGACCTGGCTCGCGTCGCGGGCGTCCACACCAAGATTTGGGCTGCAACCGCCGACCAACTGCGTGCCCATGATATTGGCAGCTACTTCGATCGACGCTTCGCCGATGAACGCATTCCGACGTTGGCGGAAGTGCTTGAAGTCTGTCGGGGCACGGTGCGGGTCAACATCGAGCTCAAGTTCTACGGGCATGACGTCGAACTGGCGCCGAAGGTGATCGCCCTCGTCGAGGAATACGAAATGGTAAACGACGTTGTGATCATGTCGCTGCAACTGTCGCAGATTCAGCAGGTCCAGCGTTTGCGACCCGACTGGAGAGTCGGACTTCTGACTGCGGTTTCGGCCGGTGACCTGACGCGGGCCAATGTCGACTTTCTGGCCGTCAGCGCCAAACTGGCAACGCCGGCGTTCGTGCAGCGGGCGCATGCGCGCGATCGAGATGTTCACGCCTGGACGATCAACGACGCCGTCGCAATGTCGACGATGATCAGCCGGGGAGTGGACAACATCATTACCGACTACCCCGACATCGCCCGCCGCGTTCTCGAAGAGCGCGCCGCACTCAGCCCCACAGACCGTATGCTGATCGAACTCGCCGCGCGATTCGGCATTGTGCCACAAGCCAATGGGGAGCAATGAACATTTGACGTAAGAGCGGATCGACACTGAAACAGACAAGGGAGCCGTGAAATCGATGCGGAGATTTCTTCACGAGGCAGGAATTACACCATGATGGAATACAAAGGCTATATCGGCAAAGTAGAGTTCGATGCGGACGCGGAGCTGTTTCACGGTGAAGTGATCAACACTCGTGATGTGATTACGTTTCAGGGTAAGAGCGTTGCCGAACTCAAACGGGCGTTCAAGGAGTCGGTGGACGATTACCTCGCGTTTTGCCGGGAACGTGGCGAGGCCCCCGACAAACCGTTCTCCGGCCAGTTCGTCACCCGCATTTCTCCGGAGCTTCATCGACAGCTTAACGTCGCGGCACTCGGCTCCGGCAAGAGCCTGAACGCCTGGGTCACTGAACAACTGCAGGCGGCCGTCGAGGGCAACACCGGCAGGGCGACGCCTGGAAGGCCGAAACCGACGCAAACCAAGCAGCGCCGGCCGCGAAATTCAAGGCAGGTCAGAAAAACATGAAGCGCGCGAATGACTATGCCGCTTGACGATTCACTCTTGAAGGAATTCGCACATGCCTTCTACGGGTATGGTACGTACGGCGCACGCATTTGGTTTGTAGGCATGGAAGAGGGAGGCGGAGATTCTGTTGACGGTATCCAGCGGCGACTCGTCGATTGGGCCAAGCGCGGTAGAAGCGAATTACAGGACCTGCCCAAGACAGCCGCGGCAATGGGAGACAAGACCTGGTTCGGGGAACGACCCAAACTGCAGCGAACGTGGAACATGCTCATCAGAATCGCAATGGCGAGCGAGGGCAAGGTTCCGTCGACTGAGGAGGTTCGCGAATACCAGAAGAACTCTCTGGGCAGGCATGATGGCGACAATTGCCTGCTGGAGTTGCTACCGCTGCCGTCGCCATCCCTCCGGCATTGGATCTACGGCACATGCTCGCAACTGAAGTACCTGGAAACCCGCGAACGATATCGGAACAAAGTGATTCCAGAACGCATTCCGCATCTGAGACAGCGCGTGAGTGACTACAAGCCCCAAGTGGTCGTCTTCTATGGACTCGCTTACCGGCCGCATTGGGAAGAGATTGCCGGTGTCAGTTTCGAGATCCAGGGCGACGCGCGTTACGGCCGGAACCATCACACCGTGTTCGTCATCGCGAAGCATCCCGCGGCCAAGGGCGTGTCGAAGGAGTACTTCCACGAACTTGGTAAGAACATCGGCGAGAGAATCCGCTGCGGCGGCGTGCGGGCGCCACTCATCGAGCAGGAAGGCAATTCTCAATGATCAACGATTACAACTGCAGACCTCGGCCGTCCGCGCACCGTTCATTGACAACACACAACGCGGCGGTTGTACTGCAGCCATTATCATTCGATTGGCCATCAGGTGAGTTATGTCGGCGGAAAGAGCCCTCTCCATACTGCTATGCCTCCTTGCCTGTTCAGGCTGCCAACCCGACGAATCGGGCGAGCAGGAGCGGCCCCAACCTCGACCGGTCACCGTGATCCGGCTGGAGTCCGTCCGGCCGCAAGAACTGGTGCGGCATACCGGAACCGTCAGTTCCTGGAAGACCGACCAGATTGGTTTTCAGGTTGGCGGACGGATTCAAGTTCTGCTCGAACCCGGCACGAACATCGAGGGGGCGACGTTTGATGAGAACGGAATACCTCTGCGCGAAGGCAGCACCATCGCGGTGCTCGAACAGGAGCGGTTTCAGTACCAGTTACAAAGCGCGATCGCGGCCGTCAACACCGCGATCGCTCATCGGGATGCCGCCGATTCGGAACTGAACAATGTGCTGCCACAGCAGATCGAGGCTGCAGAGGCACGCCAGGAACTGGCGCAGACGACGTTTGATCGAAACCAGCAACTCGTGGCGCAAGGAGCAGCGGCGCAGGTTGAACTCGACCGCGCCACGGCCAGTCTGGACATCTCGACTGCCGAGTACCAGTCGCTGCTCGAAACCCGCGCCATCAAGGAAGCCGAACGCGCCGGGTTCCAGGCGCAAGTCGACGAGGCTCAGGAAGCCGTGCGAAATGCGGAGAAAGACCTGGCCGACACCCTTCTTCGCTCGCCGTATGACGGACAGGTCTCGGAAGTGCATCAGATTCTGGGAGGTGTCGTGCAACCAGGGCAGGCAGTGTGCACGATCCAGATGATGGACCCGATCGCGATCGAAGTGCAGGTCTCCGCGCGGCAAGACGAACTGCTCAACTACAATGACTCGGTTCGTGTTTACGCTCCGGGAGCGGACGAACCGCAGTCGGCGATGGTTTACGAAAAGGCGGCCCTTGCCGATCCCGCGACCCGCACGTATTCCCTCACGCTGCTGATGCGGAATGATCGCGTTCGCGTCGGATTCCCCGATAAATTCGACACCGAGAATGATGTGCGCGTCCGCAATATCTGGCCTGTCTTTGCGGAATCGACGGTGAGGCAGCCCCCCTACTTTGTCTCTACCGACAGCCTGTTTCAGGATGCGACCGGCTATTTCGTCTGGCGGGCGAAGGGGTTGGACCGGCGCAGTTACGACATGAATTTCGGTCCGCAAATCGATGTCGAAAAGGTCTACGTCGTCCCAGGCGAGAGTCGAATCTCATTTCCAGGGGTCGCGGTCCTGCGAGAAATCGCCGATCTGGGAGAACTCAATCCAGACACCGACATGATGATCGGCACGCTGCAGAATGCCGACGGCAGTCTCATGGAGATCGCAGAAGGCAACCGTCGCATCGAGGCGAAGAGTTACGCGTACCTGGTCCGAGACCGCTGGCAACTGCGTCCGGGAGACGTCGTGCAGGTCGAACTCGAAGGGGCCGCGATGGCCGCGGGGTACTACGTTCCCATGAACGCCGTGTCTCAGCAGCAGGACGGCGCTTACGTCTTTGTCGTGCCGGAGGCGTCCGGCGATTCCACGGCAACCAAAGTGCAGGTCATCGCCATGCCGGTGCCCGAACAACCTGAGTACGTGCGGATCGAATCTTCGGATGGACAGGCTCTTGCGGATGGATCATTCATCGTGGCCGAAGGGGTCCATTATCTGGTCGACGGCGAGCCCGTTCGCGTCGTGTCGACCGTCGAGGCCGGGCTATGAACCTGTCCGCTGCCTCGATCCGCTACCGCACGATTGTCATCACAGTCTGCATGTTGCTGCTGGCCTGGGGGATCTATTCGTATAACACGATGCCCCGCCGGGAGGATCCCGAATACACGGTGCGCACTTGCGCCGTGATCACGAGTTGGCCGGGCGCTCCCGCCGAGAAGGTCGAAGAGCTGCTCACCTACGCCATTGAGGAAGCCATCGACTCCATCGAGGAAGTCGAGCATGTGCGATCGACGTCGACCGCGGGACTTTCCGAGATCTACGTCGACGCCCTGGAGACGGTCAGCCCCGAGGCGATCGACAACGTCTGGGACAAGGTGCGGGCGCGCGTCGCCAGAGTGCAGATGCCCGAGCCGGGCATCACGCCCGTGGTCAATGACGAGTATGGCGATACGAGCGTCCTCGTGGCGTGCGTCTATCAGACGCCGCTGCCCGGTGAATCCGAGATTCGCGAGGAAAATCGCTATACACTCAGGGAACTTGACCTGTTCTCGGAGCACATCCGCGACTCGCTGCGACTGTTGCCCGAAGTCGCGAAGGCCGAGCAGTTCGGCGTCGTCGAGGAAGCGGTCTACCTTGAAACCGATCTTTCCACCTGGTCTCAGCTCAGCCTGACGATCGCCCAACTCCAACAACTGCTGGAAGCGCGCAACATTGTCGCTCCGGGCGGAGAGATTGAAACCGAGGTCGGGCGATACTCCGTCAAGCCTGGCGGCGAGTTCGACGCCGTCGATGAAGTCAACTCCGTCATCGTGAACACCGGCACCGACGCGGACGCCGGTCGGCCGATCTATCTGCGCGACCTGGGGCTGACGATCCGTCGCGGCTACGAGGATCCTCCGCGGCGCATTTGCCGTTTTGGAGACGGCGACAGTTCGGAGCCGTGCGTGGTGGTCGCCCTCACGCTGCGTTCGGGTTACAGCATCGTCGATCTCTGCGACAAGGCCAAGGCGCGCATGGAGCAGATGCAGCGTGTGGAACGCAGCCTGCCGGACGATATCGCGATCACATACGTGTCTGATCAGTCTCAGAACGTCAACAAGAAGATCAACGACGTCGTCAGCAACGTCGTCGGCGCGATCGTGATCGTGGTGATCATTGTGTTTCTGTTCGTGGGCTTCCGGTCGGCGGCCGTCATGGCGGTCAACATTCCGCTCGTCGTGCTCGTCACGATCGCCATCGTCCCGCTGTTTGGCGTGCAGCTTGAGCAGATCTCGCTCGCTTCGCTCATCATCGCCCTGGGACTGCTCACGGACAATTCGGTGCAGATCTGCTACCAGTCGCGAGCGAATCAGATGCTGGGCATGCCTCCCAGGGAGGCCACCGTATTCGGGGCCAATCAGCTTGCGATCCCGATGATGATGGGCATGCTCACGACCGTGGCCGCCTTCTTCCCGATGCTGATCGGTCTCATCGGCTCCACGCGCGAATACGTTTACAGCCTGCCGGTGACTCTGTCGGTGACGCTGATCACCAGTTGGGTGCTGGCCTTGACGTTCTGCGTCATTCTGGCATCAGCCCTTATTCGGGCGCCGAAGGATCCGAACCAGCCCTCCGCCCCCCTGCCTTGGCTCGCGGCTCAGATCGGCAAACTCTTTCGACGCGGTTCGCCACCGGCCGCCGACGCCCCGAAGACCGATCTGATCGGTCGCGTCATCGAGTTCTTCGTGGGCGCTGCGATCAAGTTTAAGTTCTTCACGGTGATCGGCTCGGTGGTGCTGCTCGTTTTGGCCATGTCGCTGCCGATCGGTACGGAGTTCTTTCCCAAGGACATGCGGGACCAGTTCGTGATCCAGGTCTGGCTGCCAGAGACATCGACGATCGCACAGACTGATGAAGCAGCCAAAAAGGTTGAGGCGATTCTGCAGGCTCTCAGTCCGACGACCGACGCCGAGGGGCAGCCCGCCCAGCGAATTCTCGCCATGCGGACGATGGTTGGTGGGGGCGGTTCGCGCTGGTACCTCTCCTGGGATCCGGAAGGCACCAAGGCGAACTTTGCCGAAATTCTGGTGCGCACGACCGACCCGAACTACACGCCGTTTCTCGCCGCCAGGGTGCGTGAGGTGGCCGAACGTGGCGACCCGGAACTGGGTCTCGACCCAGTCGCAGGGGTGCGGGTCGTGCCGCGCGAACTATTTCTGGGTCCGCCAGCCGATCCCGTGGCATTGCGAATCATGGGACTTGGATTTGCCGAGATGTCGACGCTGCGGGGAGTGGCCGAACAAGTCAAGGATCTCATCCGTTCACAACCAGGGACGTGGGACATCAGCGACACCTGGGGCGTGCCGGGGTTTCAGGTGCAGGTGGAACTCGATGAAGATCTTGCCAATCTCGCGGGAGTCACCAATGCACAGGTCGCCGCGACCCTCAATGCGTACTTCAGCGGCCAACGGCTCACCACGTTTCGCGAAGGGGACCACCTCGTTCCCGTCTATCTGCGCCTCGCGCCCGGAGAGCGCCAATCGCTGGATGGGGTGCGTACGGCCTACGTCGAAGGCACACACAGCAAAATACCCCTCGATTCGATTGCCACGATCGAATCCCGCTGGGAGCCGGCCCGCATCGAACGCCGCGACATGAACCGCGTGATCGAAGTTCAGAGCCAGATCGAAGCCGGCGTCATGGGGAACGACATCGTCAACGCGATTCTGACATCCGACGGAATGAAACAACTCGAGGCGGAACTGCCGCCAGGATACTGGATCGAGGTCGGCGGCTCGCTTGAAGAATCGCAACAGGGCGCGGAACAGTTGGCCATCTGCCTGTCGATGTCCCTGCTGGCCATCGTTCTGTTGCTCGTGGTGCAATACAACGGCTGGGCGAAGACGACGATTATTCTGATGACTCTGCCCCTCGCGCTCGTCGGGGCGCTGCCCGGCCTGTACTTCACCGGTAACCCGTTGGGCTTCATGCCGCAGTTGGGCATCCTCTCACTGTTCGGCATCGTGCTCAACGCGGGCATCATCTTCATCGAGTTTGCCGACACGCTCATCGCGGATCGAGCCAAGTCGTCGGATGGATCCGGGCTCATCGCCGGACTGACGAAACAGGAATTCCGCGACTGCCTGATCGAGGCCGTCAAGATGCGATTCATGCCCATCTTCCTCACCACGTCGACCATGATCGGCGGCCTGTTGCCGTTGGCGCTCGGCGGCGGCCCGCTGTGGGAAGGCATGTCGTGGTGCATGATTTCTGGTCTGCTCATCGCCACGTCGTTAACGCTGCTGGTTATCCCCGCGGCGTATGCCATCTTCGTCGAGACGTTTGGTATTCAGCCCGTCCCGCGGCCGGTCGTCACGACAGAGCCGCAATGACAGCGTGATTCAAACATTCAATCAGGAGCAAGAACATGTGCCGCTGGATGGCTTACTCGGGATCCCCGCTGCTGTTGGAACTCCTGCTGTACAAGACGCAGCATTCCCTGATCGACCAGAGCATGAGCTCGCATTCGGCCGAAACGCCCACCAACGGCGACGGCTTTGGCATCGGCTGGTACGGCCGAGGGGGCAAGGCGGGGTTGTATCGCAGCATCCGGCCCGCCTGGAACGACTTCAATCTGCGCGATCTGTCGGCTCAGATCGAGTCTTCCATGATGCTGGCCCACGTCCGCGCCACGTCGCAGGCCACCGTGCAGGAAACCAACTGTCATCCCTTCCGCTATCAGAACTGGCTGTTCGTCCATAACGGCGAAGTCTTCGAGATTGAGAAGTTCCGCCGCGATCTGCTGTTCGCGATCGCGCCCGAGTACTTCACGTGCATCCAGGGGACGACCGATTCCGAGGTGATGTTCTATCTGGCGCTGACCTTCGGACTCCAGAACGATCCGCTCGGCGCGCTGTCGCGGATGGCGGGCTTCATCGAGAAGACCGGCAAGGCCCACGGCGTCGAGGAGTCTTTGTGGATGACGGTCGCAGTCAGCGACGGCCAGTCTCTTTGGTCTGTTCGCTACGCCAGCGACGGCGAAGCGCCCACGCTGTACCACAGCCGCGAGATGGACGACATCTACGAAATCAATCCCGACCTGCGCCAACAACTGGGGCGTGACACGCGGGTGATTGTCTCGGAACCCGTCGGGCGCTTCGCGGAGATGTGGGAACCGGTCCCTCAGAATATGTCCCTGGAGGTTCGAGGGGAACGGCTCGAACCGCGTCCGTTCACACCCGTCGCGGCCTAGCGGCCCGAGCGCGGTCAATTCCTGCATCAGTCCATCACCCGCGATTCTCGCGAATCAACCCTCTACGATCAGCCATGTCCAATCACGACGAACCAGCCCCGGTCCAGCCCCCCCGGACGCCGATCGCGGCGATCACCGAGCCGATCTCGCGGTTCCTGCATATCGAGGCCGCCAGTGGAGTCGTGCTGCTCATTTGCACGCTGGTGGCCCTGATCGCGGCCAATTCCTCGTTCTCCGACGCCTACCTTGGGTTCTGGCAGACGGAAATCGGGTTCACCTTTGGTGAGTTCGAATTTCGCCACTCGCTGCAGCACCTGATCAACGACGGGCTGATGGTGGTCTTCTTCTTCGTCATCGGCCTGGAAGTGAAGCGCGAGATCGTGTTCGGCGAGCTGCGCGACATCCGCCGAGCGGCCTTGCCTCTCGCCGCCGCGTTCGGAGGCATGGTGGCGCCGGCGCTGATCTATCTGGCCATCGCACACAACGGCCCGGGGCAACGGGGCTGGGGCATTCCGATGGCTACCGATATCGCGTTCGTCGTCGGCTGCATGGCCATCCTCGGCCCGAGGGTGCCACACGGCCTGCGGATCATGATGCTTACACTGGCCATCGCCGATGACATCGGCGCCATCCTGGTGATCGCCATCGGCTATTCGCACGGACTGCACGTCACCTGGCTGGTGCTGGGGATCCTCGGAATCCTGTCCGTGTCGGTACTCACGCGCCTGGGGGTGCGGAGCTTTCCGGTCTACATGATCTGCGGCCTTTGTATCTGGTTCGCGTTTCACGAGTCGGGCATCCATGCCACGATCGCCGGCGTGATACTGGGGCTGATGACGCCCGCCAGGGCGCACCTCAGCGAGAGCGCGTTCGCGAACATGCTGCGGCGCGCCGAGTACGTCTTCGAGGGGGACAAATTCAGCACACTGGAGCACCGGGGAGTGCTGCCGCCAGGCATCCGGCAGGTAGAGGGGGCTGTATGGATCGGTGCCATCTTTCTTGCCGTTGCTGCGGATCCATCGGGCAATCCGCGCCCGCCACTCG
>JANNSB010000584.1:0-16618 GCA_031402175.1 Planctomycetaceae bacterium | reverse complement strand
CACTAAGATTGAGCTTCACCAGATCCTTTCGCGTGGTCACGAGGCAGCCGGCACCTATCTCTGCCGACCAACGCGAAAGTGACTCCACATCATTTGAGGAGTAGTGATGGTGATCCGGGTACCTCCGGAACCCCATCAGTTTACTTCCGCACGCCTTCGTCAGAGTTTGCTCGAAGGCCGAGGGATTGCCGATGCCGCAGAAGGCGGCAACGGGCAATGATTGCAAGGTCTCCAGACAGGCACGATCACCATCAACCGCAACCAGGCCGAAGGGTACAAAGCGACTGATCGCGAACGGGGCGTTCGTCAGACTGCCGACCACTTCGCGTAATCGCGTCAGTTCATCGGCGCCCACGAGTTCCGACCGCGTGATGATCACGAAACCAGCCCGCCGCAGCGATTTCACCGGCTCGCGCAGCAGCCCCCGAGGCAACAGGTGTCCATGCCCCCACGGCTCGACGGCATCGATCAACACAATATCGAGATCGCGATGCAGCCTGCGATGCTGATAGCCGTCATCGAGAATGAACACGTCTCCCAGCCTTTGATCGATCGCGGTCCTCGCAGCGCTCACTCGGTCGCGATTCTGCAAGTGCGGCACGGATGAGCAAAGCTGGTCGAGCAGCAGCTTTTCGTCGTTCTCCGCTCCATTCAATGACTTGTAGCCGCGACTGAGAAGCACGGGGCGCTGCCCAAGTTGCTGAATGTGCTTCGCCAGCCACGCGACCATCGGCGTCTTGCCGGTGCCGCCGGTCGTAAGGTTGCCCACGCTGATCACCGGCCACTCGACACGCTCAACTCGTCGCCATCCCCGGTCATAGGCCCAGTTGCGCGCGGCGACGGCGGTTGCATACAGCGGAACGAGACAGGTCAGTCCGCAGCGCAGCAACGCGGGCCATGCGCCCGGCCGCTTGCCTGAAATGACGTCCCGGATGTCCAATACCGATAGATCCTCGAAGTGCGGATGACTCCGCGGCCACGACTGGCGAACAGATTCGCCGAAGCGGGATTAGTAGTCGAGGCTGGCTCCCCCCTCAACTTCAATTCCCTGGCCGGTGATGAAGCTGGAGTCCTCGGTGGCGAGAAACAGGCAGACCCGACCGATCTCCTCGGGTGCCGCCATCCGGCCGAAAACCTGCAAATCGGCCACGCGCTTGAGAGCCGACTCGGGGTCGTCGAGCGTCGCGGCCCAGTCCCGCATCAGCGGCGTATCGACATTGCTCGGCAGCACGGCGTTCACGCGAATGCCTTGCGGGCCGAGTTCAACCGCCAGAGCCTTGGTGAAACTGAGCTGCGCCCCCTTGGTCGCGGCGTAGGCGCTTGATCGGTCCTGGCCCAGGACGGCCGTCATCGAACTGATGTTGATGATGGTTCCCTGTGTCTTGCGCAAATGCGGCACGGCAAACTTCGAGCCGGCATAGGTCGCCAGGAAGTTGAGACGCATCAGCGATTCGACGTCTTCCAGGCGTGTGTCATCGATCGTCGTTGCCGGCGGATGAGCGCCGGCGTTGTTGATCAGGCAGTCAATGCGGCCCAGCCGTGTTGCGATGTCATCAATGGCGAGGCGCAGACTCGCGGCATCGGCCACATTGCAGCGAAAGAAAATTGCCGAACCAGGTCCAGCACTGGAAACTTCCGCGGTCAGTTGTTCGCCGGCGACGGCGTCGATATCGAGCAGGGCGACGCGACCCCCTTCGTGAGCGAACACTCTAGCGCAGCCCGCGCCGATCCCCTTTGCGCCTCCGGTGATGATCACGACCCTATCGCGAAATCGCATTCAGAAATCCTCTGAGTCAGAATGCTCGTCAAAACGCGGCACCCGCAATGTCCGGCGTCTCCCGCTAAGTGACTACTGCCGACACTAGCCATGCCGGTTCGATGCAACTACATCGATTCAATTTCATCGATTCGCATCTGTGCCGTTTCGGCGGCAGGCGTATCCGGGAATCTCTCGATGAGTCGCTCCAGACGACGGGCACGAACCTGCGGGTCTTCGATGGCAATCGCCTCGTCCAAGGCTTCCTGAGCGAACTGCCGGCGTGTCGCTTCGCGCTTTTCATCCTCGATAGGGCCTTCTTGAGCAGTTCGTTCATTGCCTTCTCGTACCCGCGAGCTGGGAGTGAACTCGACCAGGTGCCCGTTTTCAATCTCGAACGTGACCACTTCGACAAACTGAGTTGAGCGGAGGGCGGCGACAGTCAGGAATCGCTTTTCCTCCCCGATCAACATCAGAATATCGCACTTTGTCGTAGCGGGCTGATTGGGATGGTGCGAGTAGTGGTGAATCCCGACTTGGTAGACGCCGTCGCGCGGGGGAGATGTCCAGACAATGTTCTCAACCGGCTCCAGCGTGGTCGGGACAACATTGGCGTCGACATCGAGTTCGCCGCCGCAGGCGGACACTGTATTGCCGAAGTAGATCGATTCTTCGTCCGGCGTGATGACATGCAGATCGATGTCGTTCATGTCCTCCCAGGCCAGCGAGATGCGGAGGTTGCCGACCGTGTTGCCGCCACCGGCCGCGACGCGTCGATCGATCTCACCGATCCTGCCGGGATTGCCGCCGCCACCGCCTCCCACGAGTCCTGTTGTGGTCGCAAATTCGGAAATGGAACTCGCTCCGACATCGATCGACGGCATGTCGAGATCGGGGATCCCGATCTCAGGTGCCGCGCCAAAGCCGCTGGAGGTCGTGGTCTCGATCGTGTTGATCGAATCGGGAACGTCGAGTTCGGTATCGAAGCCCGGTCCCAGTTCCAGATCCGGTCCCTCGCCGATGATTTCCACTTCCTGAAACTCGAGCACCGGAACGGTTCTGTCCGTTGTGGAAATGAAGAACGCTAAAAGCGCGATGATCGACAGGTGCAAGCCGCCACTGGCGATCCAGGACCACGATTCCCCCTGTAAAAGGCGTTGCCGAAGAGACGCAAGCAATAGGCGGGTCTTCGACTTCCGTCCCCGTTTGCTCTTTGGAGGAAGCTTGGGAAAGTCGCTTACATCAGCAGTGGAGCTCGCAGTCGCTTGCTCCGCGACAGGTGGGATCGCGGTTTCAAAACTGGCGACTTGACGCTCACGACGACCGGTCCGTGGTTCAGCCGACGACATGGAACGCGCGATGAATGCTTGGGCGATCTGGGAAAGGCGAATGGCTTCTTGAGATTGTCCCAGATTCGCGGCGGATTTCAACCGGAGTTCCGCATCCGCCGCCTCGCATTTGCCGTGAGCAGCCGGTTTGGCCCTTCATCGATCCAATCGAAATCCCCAGTAGAGATGCGGTTCGGCGGCACCCCCAACGGCTGGTTCACATCTCGATCAACAGGAGTTCGACGCACAATTGTACTACTCAAGCAGTGCTAGTTCCCGCCGCGTCCACCCATGCCATACAGCATGTTGAACTGCAGCATGCCGAGGACTGTGTTGATCGTATCCTCGATGCAGGTGTATCTCACCAGGATGGTGTCGTCGGCCTGAATCAGAATTCGCTGGCTGGGATCCTCGAGTGCGCGATTCAGGTCGACCTTGATCGGCAACTGGCTGCCGTCACACAAGCGTCGCACGATGATGGCCTCGGAAGGGGGCAACGGTCCCGATCCCCCACTGCGGCCACCGCCTCCGCCACGGCCGCCGCCGAGCCCGCTAGAAGACAGCACATTTCCCGAGGATCCCATCGGGCCGCCGGCAAGCGCGATGGCTCCGAGAATATCCAGGTCGTAGTCGCGAGGAATGGGAAACGCGCCGCCGCCCAGCACTCCACCGGTATAGAACTTCTCACTGTCGCGCGATTCGATCATCACGATGTCGCCGGTTTGGAGAATAATTTCCTCTTCGGTGAATCGCGGCACCTGGTCCGGGAAGAATCGCAGCGGAATGCGAGTGACGTTCGGCGGATCCGGGACGGTCGGCGGGCATGAACACGGCTGACGGCAAGAGCGAATCATCGCTGCCACCTCGTCATAAACCGCGCCGTCAATTCCCATGCCACGAATGATCAAGACTTCGTTCTGGGCATCGAGTCCCGGCAGCCCGCCCGTCGCATTCAACGCGTGCAACAAGTCGTTTTCATACGCAGGCAGATCGACGGTAAACCCGGCCCCGCGCTTCGTGACGTTCTCTTCACCGCCGGCTTCTTCGCGAACCACCATGATGCGATAGGTACGACGCTTGATGAGCGTGACGATGATGCGATCCTTGCCTTCCGGCAACAGCCGCTGATCGATGGTATAGGCGCGGCGAATCAGTTCCGTCGCCTGGTTAATGGTCAAGCCGTCAATGTCAATGGGCGGTACCAGCGGCAGTGCGATTGAACCGTCCTCACGAATCGGAATTGGAAAGCCGATCGATGGGGCTTCTTCACCCTCTTCCGGGAAGTGGACCGGCGGCGCACCCTCGGCTTCGCCCAGAATGGATTCGATGTAGATGCCCAAGATGTCGTTGGGACCGAGTTGATAGCTCTCGGGAGGATCCTGTCTCAGTCGGGACAGAGATATCTCCTGCATCTCGGATCGAGGCCGCACGAGCAGGTCGCTCGGCACTCGATCGGCGGGCACGGAATTGATATGCCCGAAGATGTTCATGGAACTGCAGCCGCTGCAGAACGATGCAGTTGCCAGCAGCAAGGCCATGGCCGGAGACGTTGTGAGTCGAGTGCAACGCATTCCATTGACTCCCGAATTGAATCTGCTCACCGGAGTGAGATCGTGAACTGATAGACGTGTGATGTACGCGGCAATCCGTTATGTCGTTACTCGGCGGCTTCGAATGGATCGAGGAACTCGATCAAGGCCGGACTGACGGCATCCTCGGTGGTTTCGGTGGGAAGTTGCTCGACGGGTTCCAGCAAGGGGGGTTCGATCCCCTCGACGGTCCCAGGCTGGAAGAACTCCTGGTCCCAGATTTCGTCGGCATCCTGCAGTTGTTCGTAAGCACCTTGAGGCAGCGGTTGCGGAGTCCATTCCATCTGCTCGGGCGACATCGCCGGGTTCGGCTCGGTGAACGAATGGTTTTGCTTAGCTTGCTCGAGCATCGCGGTGATATCGATCGTCTCCTCGCATTCGCCGCCGTAGAGATCACGGGAGGTGACGATCTGATTGCGGCCGGCGACGCCTTCGTACAGGCCTTGCACGACTCCCTGGGAGAATCCGTTGAACCAGGCGAGCGATGGGCTTTCGCAGCCATCACCACGATAGCAGCACGACGTGCCCCAATACTTCCGCGGGGCCAGCATCGGCGGGCAGCCGTTGCCGCCGTTCATGGTATGGATGTATCCCGCACGGAAACCCGCGCCGAAGGCATGCAGATTGGGTTCATCCGCATAACAGTGTTTCGTGCGAAACCAGGCGCACCAGGAATCCAGGCAGTCGTGGCACTCGCCGAAACACTCGTCCTTTCCCTCTTCAATCGCGCTGCACCCGGCAGTGCACGCGGGCAGGATCGCCAAAAATAGAATCAGATGCTTCGTGACAGTCATGGAGGTCATCCGTGAGGTTTCGTCGGCTCGCGCCGACCTCTCCCTAGAATTGATGCATGCGGAACGAGGGGATTCCATCAGTAGTATCGATTCGCCTTGTCGCCGGATTTGATAGCTATAGGGACCGCATGCAAAAGTCCGGTCGTTCCGTCTGCGTATGTTCATGTCAGCCAGCCTGGAGACCCTGGGAAAGCCGCGCTGACTTTGACGGTTACCGTCGCAGCGGTTCTGCCGGATCAATCGCCGTCCATGAATGACTCTGCTGGTTAGCGAACCCCCTCCTGCCTACTGGATCGCACTCGAAAGGCCGGTCATAAACTCCGTCAGCGATTCGTTGATCGCGTTTCCGCGGCTGTTCCGATCTCAAGTGGGTCGGAACATGCGCCCCGTCTTCGTACGGCACATTCTGCCGATAAGCCGGGGGGCTTGATCTCCTCCCGTGACTGCACAGGGTCAATCTTAACCAGGGACCGGTTATGGCGCGTTCGAGATCCACAAAGAGGCTGTTGTCGTTTCGAAATCTCTCGGTCGCCTTTGTCATTCTCTCCGCGGGTGGACTGTTTCACCTCAACGCCGACCCGCGCGTGGCCGGCGCGAATCCGGAACTGACCGCCTTGGGGATCGACTCGCTCGAGATTCCGACGCTGCGGATGCCGACATCGACCGCCCCGGCAGCCGGCGGAGCGATTCAAAACCCCGAAGGACTCAGCGGACACTGGGCGATGCTGATGAGCGTGATGTTGCTGGAACGCGGCTGCGAGTCGTTCGGCGACACCGCGAGCTACAACTGTACTTTCAACAAGCAAGAACGCATCGACGGCGAACTCTCCGAGATCGAAACTATTGATTTCCGATTGCGACATGAACCATTTAGCGTGTTCATGCATTGGCAGGCGGGACAACAGGCAGACCAGGAAGCGCTGTACGTCGAAGGCCTGTATGACAACAAGCTCATTGTCCAACCTGGCGGGATCCGAGGCCGCTTGGTGAGGCAGTCACTGGAACTCGATCCCGAGGGGCGGCTGGCCCTCAATGCTTCACGACATCCCATCTATCGCGCCGGAATCCTCAACCTGGCGAAGATCACGCTCGACTATCATCGTGGCTTCCTGCAGCGCGGCGAAGGCTATCGCTGTGAGATGCGTGATGACGAAGAACTTGCCGGCCGTCCCTGCTACCTGTTCGTGGTGGAACACGAGTCGCCGAGTTACAGCCCGGTCTATCGCAAGTCGTTTCTGATGATCGATCAGGAACTGCTGGTTCCCGTCTGTGTTCGCAATTTCGGCTGGCCCGAAGGGGAACTAGAAAGTGACCTCGACGACGCCACACTCATCGAGTTCTATACCTACACCGACATCGCCATCCAGCAACAGGTGGCCGAGGCGGAATTCGATCGCGAGAACGAATCGTACCGGTTCCGTTGACTCACGCGATCAGTATCTGGCGACTTTCGTGTCAATCTGCTCGGACCAGGCATCGATGCCGCCCGCCATGCTTTGGGCTTGAGAGAATCCTTGCTGTCGGAGCCAATGTGCCACCCGCAGGCTGCGGCCCCCGTGGTGGCAATGGACGATGATTCGTCCCTCCCGATAGCCTGCCAACTCGCCACTTCGTTCGGTCAATTGATCCATGGGAATCAATGTTGACCCGGTGATACAGGCGATCGCAAACTCGTCCTCTCGCCGGCAATCCAGCAACAGGAACTGTTCGCCCGAGTCCTGCAGGGACTTGACGGTGGCACAGTCCACTTCGATCGGCAGCGGCTCAGACATCGAAGATTTCCGGCTTTATGACGAATAAGTGCGAACGGAATTGCGTGAATCGACATTCCCAAACACGCGAAATCGTACCGACCGAACTGCACTCATCGTAGGCGTTTCCGTCAAAAACGAGTAGTATGCCGCGAACTTCTACGAAGGGCGCGGGGGGATGCTGTTCCTTCAGCCCGACCGACGACACTTGGCTTGGAACTGAAAACGGTTCCGAATAAGGAAGCGAATGGACAATCGGCGATTCACCGCCCTGATGATCACCATGCTGTTCATGATCCTCTGGATCAATGTGGTGGTCCCCAGACTGTTTCCCAATCTGTTCAAGCCTCAGAACCAACAAGTTCAAGCTCAGAATGCCGGTGAAGATCCGGCTGACGACGCAGCCGTTGACGAGGAACCTGCCGCAGATGGTGCGGTCGCGGGAGACGAACCCGCCGAAGTGTTGGCGCCGCCGGTCCATCCGCGAGAGACGGTCGAACTTGGCTCAGCCGATCCCGACTCCGACTACTACATGAAGGTCGTGGCGAGCAGTCAGGGGGCCTCGCTGCTGACGGCTGAGTTCAACGATCCCAACTTTTTGACCCTCGATCGCAAGGGGCCGCTGTCGATTCTGCGTCCGGTGACGCTGCCGGATGGGAAGGAGTTCCGCACGCTGACGATTGCCGTTCCGGTGATCGACGCCCAACTTTCGGACCACGAAACCAAACTCTCCGAACTCGATTGGGAGGTGGTTCCCGGTTCGCAGACCGAGTC
Organism: Planctomycetaceae bacterium; assembly: GCA_031402175.1. Classification (GTDB taxonomy): domain Bacteria; phylum Planctomycetota; class Planctomycetia; order Planctomycetales; family Planctomycetaceae; genus JANNSB01. The sequence goes on along the minus strand of JANNSB010000584.1, from coordinate 8,626 downwards.
GTCGGTGGCGTTTCAGATTGAGTACGGCGGCTTTCGCCTCATCAAGACATTCACACTTAACGAAGGCGATCCAAAGGCCCGTGAACACGAGTACCAAGGTTACTTCGTGAATGTCGACCTGCAGATCGTGAACCTCACGGATTCCGACCAGGAGATTGAATACACCTGGCTGGGCCCTGTCGGGTTGCCGCAGGAGAACGCATTCAACGCCCGATTCCTTCAGGAAGTGAAAGTTGGCGCGCTGGAAAATCATTCCAATCGTGAGAGCATCACCGCCGTCGAGCGGAATGCACAAGCCGTCGTGGATCAAGTCGAAGAGGCCAGGGAGCAAAACGACCCCAATGCCATCGATACCTGGCGCGACCCGATGGTTTATGTCGGCGTCAATGTGCAGTACTTCGCCGCCCTGATGGTTCCCAAAGAAGACGTTCTGCAGGATGTGAATGGAGACGGCGAACCTGACCCCACATGGCAGGCAGCGCGGCCTCGACTGCTCGATGAGAACAAAGCCCGCGGCATGCTCTCCGAGATCAGTGTGGCCGTCCGCTCGCGAAAGATCTCCCTCGCAGCGCAAGGGAACGACGACAGCACGCATGCCAACGAGTTCCAGCTGTATCTCGGACCGAAGCGCGAAAACATTCTGAATCAGTTTCACGCGGGGCAGGTCATCTCCTACGGCTGGAACTGGGTGGCGCCCATCAGCAGGCTGATGCTCAGGGTTCTCAACTTCTTTCATCACTCGGTCGGACTGCCCTACGCGCTGGCGATCATCCTGCTGACGATTTGCGTCAAGACGATCATGCTGCCGTTCTCGATCAAGACCGCCGAGGTGCAGCGCAAGCAGAAAATGCTCACCCCCGAGCTCAATCAGATCAAGGAGAGGCTCAAGAGCGAACCCGAGAAGTTTCTGAAGGCGCAGCGGGAACTGTTCCACAAGCACGGGCATCGGCCGTTCGTCTACGGCTGCTTGCCCAGTCTGCTGATGCTGCCGATCTACATGGGCTTGTTCTTCGGTCTCGACAAGGCCTTCGACTTGCGATTGTCGGAGTTCCTGTGGATCAACAATCTCGCCGCGCCGGATGCGTTGTTTCGAATGCCCTTCGCATTGTGGTATTTCGGCCAGGACTTCAATCTGCTGCCGGTGTTGACCGTGGCACTCATGATTGTCCAGCAGAAGTACTTCGCGCCGCCTCCCGCCACGGAGGAGCAGGCGATGCAGATGAAGATCATGAGCTACTCGATGGTCCTCATCGGGTTGATGTTCTGGCACGTCGCCGCGGGACTGTGCTTGTACTTCATCACGCAAAACCTGTGGGGCATGGGTGAACGCAAACTGCTGGAATACCTCCGGCCTCAGCCGGCCCCGTCGGCGGATGGCGCGGCGGCCGTTCCCGCTGCTGTTGTGGCCAAACGCGGTGCCGATTCCGAGTCGACAACTGACAAGAGCCCCACTTTCTGGCAACGGCTGCAGTCGGCAGCCGACCAGGCGCGGAACCAGTCGAGCTTGAACAACGGCAACTCCCGCGGTGAAACGGCGTCGCAGTCCGCCAGCGCACAAAGAAAGGCGAAGCGTCGCCGTTGATCGGTGAATTCGCATCGTCCGCTTGAATTTGAACGCCGGCTGCGCCATCCTCAGAATCGGATTGAAATCGAACCGCCGGGAGCAACGACATGCTGAAACACACGAAAACGATCAGACAATTGCTGTGTACATGGGCAGCCTGTCTGTGCCTTCCGGGAGCAGTTTCTTTCTCCGACGACCAGTGGGTGACGTATGCCGCCAACCCGGAGATCAATGGGCCCGGCGGCAATATCGTGCTCATATCGGGCGATGAAGAGTATCGCTCCGAAGAAGCGCTCCCCCAACTCGCCAAGATTCTGTCCACGCATCACGGCTTTGATTGCACGGTGCTGTTTGCCATCGACCCGGCCACGGGAGAGATCAATCCGAACATCAACAACAACATTCCGGGTACGGAAGCACTGGCGACCGCCGACCTGCTGATTCTGTTCACCCGCATGCGCGACCTGCCGGATGAGCAGATGGCTCCCATCGTCGAGTACGTCGAATCGGGCCGACCCATCATCGGACTACGCACCTCCACACATGCATTCATGCTCTCAGGTAGCAGCAGCTATCCGCACTACGATTGGCAGCATGGCGACACCGACGGCGGCTTCGGCCGCGTCGTGCTGGGTGAGAAGTGGATCAGTCATCACGGCAACCATGGCAGCCAGAGCACGTTCGGTATTATCAACGAAGCCATGGCCGATCATCCCACCTTGACGGGAATCCACCACGGCGACATCTGGGGCCCGACCGATGTCTACGGCGTCCGGCTGCCACTGCCGGGGGATTCCGAGACCCTTGTGTTTGGACAGGTGCTCGAAGGCATGGAAATCGATTCGCCGCCCGCCGACGGACCGCAGAACAACCCCATGATGCCTGTGGCCTGGGTCAAGTCGCATACCGGGGAATCCGGCAACGCATCGCGAGTCTTTACGACGACAATGGGCGCATCGCAGGATCTCGAAAGCGCCGGCCTGCGTCGGCTGATCATCAATGCGGTCTACTGGGGCCTCGAACGCGAGGGCGACATCACCCCCGATCTGTGCGTCGATATCGTTGGCGAGTATGCACCGACCCGCTTTGCATTTGATGGATACACGCGAGGCGTTCGACCCGAAGACCACGCTCTGCCGGCTCAATAGGCGACGGCATCTCGACTTCGTCGCTCGCAACGAATTCAAACCTGAACCACTTCACTCAACCATCAATTCATGCGTCGTAATCCTGTGAAAGCGGCCCTCAAGGCAGGGCTACCTCAAGTCGGCACTTGGCTCTCCACCGGGAATCTGATGGCCACGCGCGTTCTGGCTCGCATCGGTTTTCCCTGGCTGACCGTCGACCTAGAGCATTCGCCCATCGACTGGAGCGAGGCCGGTATGCTCTTCGGCGCGATTGCCGATGCTGGCTGTGTCCCGTTGGCCCGCGTGCCGAGAGGAGACCACGACCACATCAAGCGCGTGCTTGATGCCGGCGCCTACGGCATCGTAGTCCCCATGGTGGATACCGTGCAGCAGGCGAAGGAGGCCATTGCTGCCGCGAAGTACCCTCCCACGGGCAATCGTTCTGTCGGAGGCACGCTGCACGCCATGAACTTCGGCGCGTCGTCGGGAGACTATTACAAGCACGCGAACGACGAAATCCTGGTCATCCTGCAGACCGAGTCTCCGCGTGGAGTCGAAAACGCCGAGGAGATCTACAGCCTGCCCGGCGTCGATGCAATTTTCGTCGGCCCCTACGACCTGACGGCGCAAATGCGCGGTCCCGACGGGGTTGACCCGACGCCCGATCAACTCGAGGCGATGCTGCAGCGCGTTCTGGCAGTCGGCAAGAAAGTCGGCACGCCCGTGGGCATCCATCTGCAATCGGTCGAGGCGGTGCAGCAGCGGATCGCCGAAGGCTGGCAGTTCCTCGCGCTCGGCAGCGACCTGCGGATGATGGTCAACAACGCCACGCACTTCGCCAAGGCGCTCAATCTGCAGACGGCCTCGGACATCGCCCGTTACTGACCCCTAGCCGGACCATGCCCGATTACATCGTTATCGAGGAACTGCTGGTCAGGACGATCATCGGCATCAACCCCGACGAGCGCGTGCAGCGGCAGGATGTGGTGATCTGTCTCAAGCTCGAGACAGACACTCGGCTGCCGGGAACAACCGACTCGATTGACGATGCCGTCAACTACCGCACGCTCACGAAACAGGTGATCGACTTCGTGGAAGCCTCGTCGTACCAGCTTGTCGAGAAACTCGCGGAAGAAGTCGCGCGACTCTGCCTGACGGATACACGGATCAAGAGGGTCCACGTGAATCTGCGCAAGCCCGGCGCGCTCCGGTTTTCCAGATCGGTCGGCGTTTCCATCGAACGGAGTCGAAAGGACTCGGCCTAGTGAGTTTCCCCACCCATCGGGCCTACCTGTCTCTCGGGTCGAACATCGATCCGGAGTATCACCTCGTCGCCGCCGCCGCGATGCTGGCCGAGTACGGCCGGCTGTCGCGCACGTCGACCGTCTGGGAAACGACGCCGATCGGCTTCGCCAATCAACCTCGATTCTTGAATGCCGCCATACTCCTGCGCACCGAATTGCCGGCGGCGCGATTGATTGAGGAAGTGATCCCGTGCATTGAACGCGCCCTCGGCCGCGTGAGAAATCCCGCGAATCCCAACGGGCCGAGGACGATCGACATCGACCTCGCCCTCTATGACCACGAAGTCGTAGCCATCGGCAGCCATCAGATTCCCGATCCCGACATCCTGACGCGCGCGTTTCTGGCGACGACGCTCAGTGAACTGGAACCCGATTACGTCCATCCGGTCACTCAGCAAAAACTGACGGAAATCGCAAATGCCCTGATCCAGCAGAACTGGACCGGGTCGATGGTCCGCCGTGATGACGTGCAGCTCAGATAAGACGTTGAATTCCCAGCCGCGACGGCAGATAATCGAGTTGCTGTCGTCCCGCCCATTTGCATTGGATGAATGATGAGCCTTTCTCGAATTGCCCGCCGGCCTCACTGGTCCATCTGGCTCGTGATTGTCTGGGTTCTGCTGCCGATCCTCGCCGGTTGCAATGGCGATGAAGAAGAGACAGATAGCGAGAAAGATGACAATTCAGAGCCGATGTCGAGCACGGAACAGCCGGATGATCCCGGCTCGTCGGAAGGCCAGACCGCCACCTCGCATGATGATGGTCAGCCGGCAGACGACGATTCCACTCAATGGATCGGCGACATCCCGTTCGACGTCTACTACGACCGGCCTCTGGAAGTCGCGATGAACACGCAGACCATCGCCGCCGTGAACACGACACCGGACGAGACACCTGATCCGACAGAAGACCCCGTCGAGCCGGAAGAGTCTCCCATGGAGACTCCCATGCCGATGACGACTGCCACGACCAGCGGCGCCATCGATTGGGAACAGGCCATTCCCATCGAAGTGCTCAATGAAGAAGTGATACAGATTCGCAATCGACTGGCCGCCAACCTTCAGACCGTGGCGACGTTCAATCGCGAACAGGAAGCCAACAAACTCGACTCGGCTGTGCTGGCGGGTTTGGCTGCGATCGCGGTACTCCATCCGGGCGAACTCAACTGGAAGGACAAGGCCCCGCACATTCGAGACCTGGCCAACTTGATCTTCATCAACTCCGCCGATACCGGCCGCGAACCGTATGCCGTCTGTGAGGTCGCGTTCGAGCAGATTCAGACGATGCTCGACGGAGGTCCGGCTCCCGAGGAACTCATGGCCGACCCGGCTCGCAGTCCGACCGAAGTCGCCGATCGCTACGACCTGATGTTTCGCTTCCGGCAGACCTACACACATCTCAAGTCAAACGTCAACAGCGAGGCAAGGCTCAAGGAAGACGTCCCCGGCGTCGTCCGCGAGCTGTCGGTGCTCGCCGGCTTGGCAACGCTGATCTCGTTGGACGGCTATGTCCTTGCCGACGAATCCGACTATCAAGGCCACTTGGCCACATTCATCTCGGCCCTCAACGCCTCCCGCACAGGTGCACAACTCGAGAGCTTCGAGCAGTTCTCGACAGGCATGGCTGGCATCCAGAAAGCCTGCAACGATTGTCATGGGCAGTATGCATTCGGCACGGACGCCGGGATTTGAAGTCGCCACTGAGCCGGAAGCGTGAGCGACGGCAGCGCACGAGAGTCGAACAATCATGCGATGCGTTTTCGGCTGCATCTTGTTCTTGAGTTTCTTGAGCCTTGCGCCGACGTGCTCGTTCGCGGACGACGCACCCGCCGGTCCACCGAACTACGTCGTCATTCTCTGTGACGATCTCGGCTACGGCGACATCGGCTGCTTCGGTCATCCGCAGATTCGCACGCCGCATCTCGATCAATTGGCCGCCGAGGGACTGCGTTTGACCGACTGCTATTCGGCGTCGCCGCTCTGCTCTCCCTCGCGCTGCGGACTGCTCACCGGCCGCACGCCTTCTCGCTGCGGCATCTACTCATGGATCGCTGCCGGCAATCCGATGCAACTCTTGCCCGAAGAGACGACGGTCGCCGAACTGCTCGCTGGCGCCGGCTACGATACTTGCCATGTCGGCAAGTGGCATCTCAACGGCCACTTCAACGATCCTCGTCACACTCAGCCGGGGGATCAGGGGTTCGCGCACTGGTTCAGCACGCAGAACAATGCCGGGCCGTCGCACCTCAATCCTCGAAACTTCGTGCGCAATGGCGAGGCGGTCGGCCAGTTGGAAGGGTACTCCTGCCAGCTTGTAGTCGATGAGGCCATTCGCTGGATGACCGACATCCGCGATCCCGCGAAGCCGTTCTTTCTGTTTGTCTGCTTTCACGAGCCACACGAACAGATCGCCTCACCGCCGGAACTGGCCGCGTCGTACGCCGATGCGGTGTCGCCCCAGCAGGCCGACTACTTCGCCAATGTCACTAACATGGACTTCGCCGTCGGGCGGTTGTTGGCGCATCTCGACGAGCAACAACTGGCCGACAACACGCTCGTGTGGTTCACGTCCGACAATGGTCCCGAGGGGCATTTGCGGTATCAGAATGCGAATCGTTCGTTCGGATCGCCCGGTCCGCTGCGCGGCATGAAGCTGCATCTCTACGATGGCGGCATTCGCGTCCCCGGCATCATTCGCTTTCCCGGACGGGTACTGCCCGGCGGCAATTCATCACTCCCGGTGTGCAATCTCGACATGCTGCCGACGTTCTGCGAACTGAGCGGCGTCCCTGTCCCCACAGACCGCACGCTCGACGGCGCCAGCATTGTGCCTTTGCTCGACGGCAGCGATCTCGCCCGCGAACGGCCCCTCTTCTGGCACTACTACGGCGGAGCCGACAACAGGCAGGTCGCCTTGCGCGACGGCGACTGGAAAATCGTCGCCCGCTGGGACGGCCCTGCCGACATGCCTCTCGGCGGCTCGCTGCAACCCGGCGTCGTCGAGTTGCTCAAGGCCTCGCGCCTATCGCACTTCGAGCTCTACCACATCTCGGGCGACATCGGTGAGACGCAAGAAGTTTCAGCCGCCTACCCCGACCTCTTCGCCCGCCTGTCGCAGCGAACGCAGGAGATGTACCTCGAAGTGCTGGCCGAAGGCCCAGTTTGGGAGTTCCCTGCGGAGTGATCGGATCCGCGGACGCGCCTATTCGGTGGCGTTCTGCCTCCCGAAGCGCGCGCAACGTCAGCCCGAGCAGGCGCTCTTCGTTGAAGGCGGGAATGATACAGGAGATCACGGTGGTTTTGGGGAGCTGACGCCGACCACATGGATTCTACCAGGCGTCAACCAGTCGGGCTCACCTGTTCTCAACATTCTGCTCTCCGATCGTTGTTCACAAAAACGGGCCGGCCGGCCCTACTTGTGAAAGAGGGAGTTCGTGGCAGGGTGACGCAGTGGCTCATTTCACGCGCTGGCAGTGGTAACTTTTTTTCGTGTGCACACTCTTCGACGTGTAGGGCAATTTGCCTCCCTCACGCCGGCATCCACTACCAACTACGCCGGAAGACACGTTGCCTCTCGGATCGTCACCGGACGAACTCGCCTTTCTACCCCTACTGTCGCGGTTGCGCGTGCAGACGTAGTGCGGCCTTCCCAGGCCGCACCGTGGAGAGCGTCTCGACGTCGCAACGCCGCATCTCGTGCGGACGGCGTGGGAACGCCGTCCTACGGATGGTCGGAGTCCAGGCTTCAGCCTGTTCGGGGCAGCCTGAAGGCTGGACATCAAGCCCGCGGTCTTTCCGCGCAACCGCGACCGTCCTTATGGAAGCACCGTTCGAGGCCTACATGCAGCACGATTATGCGAAGAACCTGTCACGCCGGGAAATCGTGGCGCGGGGACGTGCGCTCAGGCTCAAGGTGGGTCAAGCCGTTTCGTTTCGCAAGTTTCGCGCGGAGACGCGCATCCCCGCCAACGTGATCGACCAGATGTTCGGCGGCTGGAGACGCCTGCGGCGCCTCATCGAACCCGCACCAGGAACTCGCCCACCCCGCCGAAAACGCACCTTGCGTCAACTCGTCGAATCGTTGCAGCGTCTCGACCGGGAACGAACCGAACGCATCACGCAGGAGGAATTCTGCACGCTCGCCGGCGTCTCGCCCTACGAGATCGCCCGGCGTTTCGGCTCCTGGCGGCAGTTCAGGGAAGCAGCCGGCATGTCGCGCCGCTCGCCGCCGCGCCGGCTGTACACCAATCGCGAACTGCTGGATGAACTGCTGTATTACTACCTGCGCACGGGCCAGCGGCCGTCGAAGTGGCTGATCGGTGAACGCGGGGGCCGGCAGAGGGTGGTCCGGTTGCGGAACCGGTTCGGCTCCTGGAAGTATGTGGAACTGAACTTCGAAGCCTATCGGCAAATGTACTTCCTCAGCCGTGACCCGAACTGGTCGCCCGACGAGCATGAACAGACGTTTGTGCCCCACACCGATGCCAAACTGGAATAGAGGTATGCACTTGACTCAACCGCCCCCCGGATGTTGTGGTTGTCGGAGTTTTCCGATGGGGACCGGATCGACTGTGACCGCCTGCTGGGCGAGGCGGTAGAAGAGTTTGCCTCGCGATCGAGAGGTTCGGCGGT
>JANNSB010000583.1:0-3679 GCA_031402175.1 Planctomycetaceae bacterium | reverse complement strand
CCGCTGCGCATCCGCTCGATGGTCGGTCTCATTCCGCTGTTTGCGGTCGAGGTGCTCGAGCAGGACGTCATCGATCGTCTGCCGGGCTTCAAGAAGCGGATGGAATGGTTTATCAAGCATCGTCCCGATCTGGCTCGGCATATCACCTACTGCGAGTCGGATGAAATTCCCGGTGAGCGCGTGGCGCGCGTTCATCGGTTGCTGGCCATTCCCTCGCGCGAGCGGCTGGAGCGCGTGCTCAAGTACCTGCTGGATGAACGCGAGTTCCTGTCGCCGTTCGGCATCCGGGCGCTGTCGAAGATTCACGACGCGCAGCCCTATGTCTTTCACGCCGGCGGACAGGAACACCGCGTCGAGTATTTGCCGGCCGAGTCGAACAGCGGGCTGTTTGGCGGCAACTCGAACTGGCGCGGGCCGATCTGGTTTCCGGTGAACTATCTGCTCGTCGAATCGCTCGAGCGGTATCACCACTTCTATGGAGACGAGTTGCGGGTCGAATGTCCGACGGGGTCGGGCCGCTTCATGAATCTGCGTGAAGTCGCGCGGGAACTGGCCGCCCGGTTGACCCGTATCTTCCTGCCGGACCATGCCGGCCGCCGTCCCTGCCATGGAGACGATGCGCGCTATCACGACGATCCCCACTGCCGCGACCTCGTGCTGTTCTACGAATACTTCCACGGCGAAACCGGCCGCGGCATCGGCGCCAGCCATCAAACCGGCTGGACCGCGCTTGTCACCCACCTGCTGGAAAACGTCGCCGCGGCGAGGTAACTGGTGAATGCATTCAATGTATGATGATCGGATGCCAGACAATGTTCCTGTCATCATCTCCACCCCACTCGACGGGGAGGTTCTGGCTTTGCGAGTAGCCGAGCCCCGTGGGTCCGCGAAAGCCCGGCCAATCTTCGGCGTTGGCGGTTGAGAGGAGCAGAAGCGCGAGGGCGGGAGATGCGAGTGGGGAGAGGCGCATCGGGAGGATGGTCCTTGGGGGGCTGGGGAGGCAGGTGACACAGTCGTGCTGAAGGTGTGCAACTCCGCCAACGACTCATGGGCGACAACTACTTTGCCACTTCGAGTTCGCCCGGAGTCGCAGCTGGCGTGCGACGTACCGCCCGCTGCTTGATTCGCGCGATCGGGTGGTCCGATGCTTTCGTCCGTTCAGCCGCGTCTTTCAGGTATGCCCCGAGATCGTTCCCGTACTCGGCCATGATGTCATCGCGGGCCGCATGGAGTTCCTTCAGAATTGGATTAGTCGCCATCGGTTGAACCTCCAAGAAACTCCGCTGGAGTATAGATCAAGAGTCCAGGCAGGCCTAATTCTTCCAAGAGTCGATACAAACGCGGCAGCACCGCGGCATTGGCGATGTGGCGGCAGTTCTGTGTCAACAGGAATTGTACACCCGCCAATGCCGCGGCGGCAACATGTGATGCGTCGAGCTTCGCCGATTCTGGAATCAAGGATCGGGCCACAATCTCGTCGGCGACGACTTCGACGTCGGGGTTCGGATCGAGTATCGGAATGTCCGCCAGCATCGCAAGCCGTCGTTGCGCGGCGACAGCGTCACCATGTGCGGCTTCGTCAAGTACAAGCTGCGATGTAACGACATTGAAGTTCGGCCGTTGTTCGATCATCCAACGTTGTGCCTGCTCCTGCAGAACTCTCGTGGCGGGATCATTGCTGGGCAATGCCGTTGCATGACTCACGATGGATGTCTCGATGTAAACAGTGTCCATTGTCGTGATTATCGCATTGACGTCGTGTGGCTGGAATACGAGCCACACAGCCGGTCGTAGACTCCTGGGCTGATCATTCAGGCATCATCATCGGGGCGCTGCGAGCCTGCAACGCAAATGGACGCTCAGGGTGAAACCTCTTGTTGCTGGGCAGCCTAGCCAGCAAGCGGCTGGGCACCCTGTGAGTGGCGGGTTAACATGTGTCGAGTTGAACCTGCGGCCCCGTTCAAGTTGCGCGAAGTGCGCCGAAACCGGAGGAAACGAGCGGGAGGGTTGTTAAACCAGCCGCCCGTTGTCCTGTTTCAGCAGTCCTTACCTCTCGCTTTCCGGCCATTGGCAACGTGCCAACAGCCATCGGCAAACAAAGGCTCCGCCTGGGTCGATCGACCCTCCGGGGGAGTTCATGACAGGGTGACGCAGTGGCTCATTTCACGCGCCGGGCAGTGGAAACTTTTGTCGAGTGCACTCTTGACGACGATTAGGGAAACGGCCTCCCCGCACGCCGGCGACCACGACCCGGCTACGCCGGAAGACACATTGCCTTCAGGATCGTCACCGGACGAACTCACATTTCTACCCCTACCGTCGCGGTTGCGCGTGCCGCATAACCGCAGGGTGGCGAAGCCACCGTGTGTCATGACGCTTCTTGTCGTTGCTAATCCCCACTCTGACTCGCCCGAGCACCCACGACTGTGCGATCGACAACAACGCGGCCGTCCCGCCCCTGACGTTCTTGCAGATCGGCCACGATGCGAACGAGGTCGTAGCCGAATGCAGCCGCGTAAGCTTCCCGGTGCATTCGCGTTTCGAGGACGATGGGATCATCAGACATTGAGCATCTCCTGCGGCGTGCAGATGACCGGGGAAGGAAGTCCGGCCGCATCCAGCGCCTCGTCTATTCTACGGCGAAACGCGGGATTGGCGATATGCTTGCAATTCCAGGTCGATGCGGTGCAATGCCGACGGGTGACGCCTTTGAAGTGGGTGCCACTGGCTTTGCCAGTGCGAGCGGTAGATTAATGCGACCATTGGCACCAGTGCAGATCACCGACGACGCGACCGATGAAGCGAGGATCTCATGGAATACGAACTCACCCATCGCACTGGCAAAGCCAGTGGCACACCCTTTGAATGACAGTGTCACCCGTCGAACGAAGTCCATGCCAATCGCTCATCCTGAAACTCATCCAGCACTGCTGGTCGAATGTTGTCTGGCGTGAGGATCAGCAGAACCTTCGCTGACTCAGTCGTATGATCCAGTCGAGTGAGATGGCGCACGATCTGGGGACGATTGACAGCATTCCTGTCAGTCTTCGTTTCAATGAGCAGGCAAATGCTACTCTGAATGATCGCGTCGGGAACTCCCGTGCCGCCTTTCGATGGCTGATTGTCAAACTGAATCAACTCAAACTCGGATTGTTCCAGCAAACTTCCTAATAGGCGTTGCATGCGATCAAGTGACAACGACCTCAGCACCGCCAAAAACGATGCCGTGACGCGATTCTCTCCGGTTGAGTAGGTGGAGAATATGCTTGCCATCGAGAAGCCTCACATCGGATGGACGATTGATTTTAGAGTAGATGCTGGTTGGCCCAGCCACTTGTTGGCTGGGTGCCGAAGGCACAGGAAGCAGCATCGTGTGTTCACAAATCACGAAGAGAGACCCAATTGAATTGCGGGCACACGATCAAGCTTCTTGTCGCTGCGCGACCCGGCCAAGACTGGCCGGGCCACCCAACGAATCAGTGAATTCGCCGCGCGACGTTGCGGTAAGTTGTGTCGAGTCACTTAGCCCCCGGTCATTGACCGGGGGCAAAGGGGAATGGTGCCGCACGAATGTCGTCAATCCGCGAACGCCGCATCGAACGCTCTCCCCGACGGCGCGAAGTCGATGTTTTTGCAGAACTGGCAGGCTTCGGCGGCGCCGGCTTCGCGGTCCATGCCG
>JANNSB010000582.1:0-10316 GCA_031402175.1 Planctomycetaceae bacterium | reverse complement strand
GGCCGATCTGGTCGGCAACGCTGCGACCGCTTTCGCCCGGTTGATAACGCTTGCGAATCAGCTCGATGTCGTCCGTCGAGAGCTGTTGGAGGCAGGCCTCCAGGGCCATTTGACGATCTTCGGTGTGATCCAGTTGCTCGGTGACGTCGAGGGCGATCCCTGCGACGAACTCGTGACTGAAAGTGTGTTTGTCCCGCTGCCGGCGTTGCCGGAACCGCAGGACTTCAAAGTTGGCGATCGCGGCCGTCCAGGCGAAGAAGTTTGTACCTTCCTCGAACTGTTGGCACTTCGACCAGATCACCAAGTTGGTTTCCTGCAGAATCTCTTCCGCATCGCCGGCCGAGCCGATCTGAGCCAGGATGAACAGATACAACTTCCGCTGCGAGCGCGTGAACAGCTCGATGAACTTTTCACTGGAGGCGTTGTTCACGGCTGTCACGGCTTCTCAGGGACAACGTGTCTGCCCTGCCTGTTGCGGGTAGTCATGTCGCACTATCGCGCCACGAAGGAGGCGAGCGTATCGCACTCCCCGTGGCTGCAATTCGCAGGTATCAGCCGATGAGTGATTGAATCGGCAGTCCGCCGTTGGCAAGCCGCATGGGCCGACCGCGTTCTGAACGATGGACGGTGTCGAGCGGAATCCGCAGGGCATGTGCCACGGTCGCCCACAGGTCGCCCGGCACATAGCTCTCGGAAACGATGCCCACGCCGTCGGCATCGGTTTCGCCCACGGCCAAGCCGCTATTCAGACCGCCGCCGCCGACCAGCACCGACCAACTGCTGGCCCAATGATCACGACCGACGTTCTGATTGATTCGCGGAGTACGTCCGAATTCACCCATACAGACGATGACGGTGTCCTGCAGCATGCCGCGATCGTTCAGATCCTGCGTCAAGGCGGCGATACCCTTGTCGAGCATCGGAAGGTTGGTGTCCCGCAATGTCGTGAACACGTCCTGATGCAAGTCCCATCCGCCGGGGAAACGGACTTCGATGAACGGCACACCGGTCTCGACGAGACGGCGGGCCATGATGAGGCTGTCGCCGAACCCGTTCATCCCGTAGGCTTCCCGCACTGCGGGATCTTCCTGAGCGACGCGGAAGGCGGCCATCTGCTCCGATGTCATCAGGTTGACGGCCTTCTCGTAGACTTCGCGGTGGGCCTGACCCAGATCGCCGCGATCGGAACGAATGAAGCTGTCTTCGATCACCGACAACATGTCGAGCCGCTGCTGCAGACGGGCGGGATCCATGCCCATGTTGGCGTTCTGGATGTTGCCCTGTGCGTCGACGACGAACGGTGCGTTCGACATGCCGAGGAAGCCCGGGCTCATTCCGCCGCCGCCGATCGACACGAAGGCCGGAATCTCCAGTTCGGTCCGCTGCGGGCCGAGTTCGTAGCTCACCACCGAGCCGAACGACGGATGCACGACCGTCGGGTTCGGCACATAAGTCGTGTGCATGTAGTAGTCGCCGCGCATGTGGTCGGCTTCCCGCGTGCTCATCGAGCGCACAACGGAGAGCTTATCCATCTGCATCGCCACGTTCGGCAGATGCTCGCTGATCTGCAGGTCGCCCGCCGTGTCGATCGGCATGAACTCGCCGCCGTTCTTGGAACCGGGCTTCAGATCCCACATGTCGATGGTGGGGGCGCCGCCTCCCAACCAGATCAGGATGCAGGCCTTGCGGTTGGACTGCACTTGTGCGGCATTGGCCTGCACGTGATTCAGAAACTGCGTCGCTCCCAGCGTCATGGCGCTGCCCGCTGCCATATGGCTCAAGAAGTGACGACGCGACATGCCGAGCGGACTACGAGACATGGAAGTTCCTGTTTTGCTGAAGGCTGTAGGTGTGAACGCTAAACGTCTAAGTCAGTGATTCAATACAAACTCATTGGAATTGAGCAGCGCCCAGTAGAGATCCTGGTACGCCGCCAGCGGATCCGCGACCCCGCGCAGTCCCTGTTGAAACGTGTTGGCTTCGTTCCGAGTCGGCATCCGGCCGAGTGCGGAAATGAACAATGCCTGAATGCGGGCGGCGTCACTGCGGTAACGTGCATCCGCCAGCACCGTGTACAGGTAGCCGCCACGCTCGGCGCTAATCGCCCGTTGGACAAGTTCTCCGTTCATCATCAACAGGGCTTGCGGAATGCTGCCGGCAAAGAGCGTCGGTTCACTCGTTTCGTTGCCGCCGCCGAAGATGCGGAGATACTCCTGCATCCACATGGCCCGTTGTTCTTCGGCCTGATCATAACCGGCCTGCCCGCTCTGATGGGCGTTGGTCGCCACGATCAGCGAATCGTACAGTTGCTCCGCCTGCAGCGTCTTGACGTACATGTGGCTGAAAAGCGGAACTTCGCCGGCAGCCGGATTGTCGATCTGGTTGCTCTCGTTGAACTGGCTCGTCAGGTGATACGCCTCGGTCTGGCAGATGATGCGAATCAGTTCCTTGATGTTGTAGCCGCCGGCGACGAACTCTTCAGTCAACCGATCGAGCACTTCCGGATGGCTCGGCACGTTGTGCGGACCCATGTCGTCAATGGGGCGCGTAAAGCCGTATCCCATGAAATGGCCCCATGTGCGATTGACCATCGCCCGGGCCAACTGGTGGTCAAGATCGGTGTGACAGACGAGTTCCGCAAACTCGGTGCGGCGATCAGAGCTCAAACCCGATTCCACGGTCTCGCTGAAGTAGGTCGGATACGCGACCTGCATCACGCCCTGGCGAGTCTCGTAATAGACCGGACCTTCGAAGTCCATCCACACCAGTTCGGAGTAGTCGTCCTCGTCCTGACCCGTGGTAGGGTCGTAGCGATCGACATCATTCCTGCGGACCTGCCGCATGAAGCTGTTGAACTCCCAGAACTGATTCTGCTTCCATTCGTTGAACGGGTGGTTGTGACACTGCGTGCATTGCACCTGCATGGCCAGAAACACGCGAGCGGTGCGAGCCGTGACTTCGACGTGATACTCGGGGTCGCCGGGATTCCCCTGCAACTGGGCCAGCAGATAGTTGGCCGCTCCGTTTTCCTCGAAGTGCCCTTCAGCGGTCAGCATGTCGTACACGACTTCGTTCCAAGGCCGATCGCGGGCGAACGCCTCGCGCAGGAACTTCTCGAACGCGGCGCGGTTCGTGCGATCCGGGGTATTGCGTCCCAGCAGAACGTTCGTCCAAATCGCCGTGAAGTTGCGCACGTAGCCCGGGTCGTCGAGCAACTGCGAAACCAGCTTGAGCCGCTTTTCCGGCTCCTCGTTCAACATGAAGGCATCCACCACGTCCGCGGGTGGAATGTGACCGACGATGTCGAGGTAGACCCGGCGAAGCCACTCGGCATCATCCGCCTGAGCGCTCGGCGGCACTTCGTTGTCTTCCCAGCCGATGCGGATTTGAGAATCGATGAACTCGACGACCGACTCGGGTTGCGCAGGCGCAACGTCGTCTGCATAAAGCGCTGGCACCGCCGACAACATCAAAATTCCGGCTACCCCCAACACTCTGCCCGTGCTCATCCAGTTCTCCCCAGCTCAAAAAGAGGATCGAGATGCGTAAATTCTCGCCAAGTAAATACAGCACTTGGACTTGATAATGTTCGTTGCAATCCGCAAGGAATCGCGATTGCCACGCGGTCGCGGTTAAGTGTCTGCCGAGAATGTGTTTGCGTCAAGAAATGCGTGGCCGGATTTGTCAGATTCGCGAAACGTGGCCCGGACGCTTGCATTTCGCGGAATAAATTGGCACGTTGCCGTATCTTCTGAGGTGGCCAAGACTCGAAGACAATCCTGGGTGACGCCACCCGGCGAGTTTCAAATGCCACGCAGCAATGACTTTAAATTTGAAGGACGTACCATGAAGAAGGCTTTGGCTCTCCTGTTGGCGGTCTGCCTCATTCCGTTCACCGTTGGTTGCAGCGGCGAAGAAGAAGCTGAGGACGCGCCGGGCACCGGTGCCACCGAAACCGAGTGATTGCCAGATTCGCAGCGTTATAATCGCGCGAACCGTAATATCGACGCCCTCCAAGGATCTCGTTCTTTGGAGGGCTTTGTCGTTTTCATGGCACTTCCCTCGACCGGAAGTCGGCCCTCTCAAGTCGGGTAGCCCCAGGTCGAAAAGCTGCGATTCCACTCGCGCACTAGCCGTTCGCGAATTGCGGGATCGATCTCGACGTGTTTGTTCTTGCGGTAGCCGGCCTGTGACTCGACATGGGCCGTCAATGTAGGCCGGGCGTATCCGAAATCGGGCAAGCTGAGCACTGAGTATGCTTGCTCGATGTGCCGGACAGGGTCAGCCGCGAGCTCCTCGTAAGCGACCTCGTGATACTGGCCCGGCGGTATCGAGCCGACCTGGTCGAAGAACGCATCGTAGAGGTCGCGATACCAGGCGATCACCATCTCGGGAATCTGGTCTTCGGGATAGCGCCCCAGTCCCCACATGGGAATCACCTCGGACGCCATGTGGCACATGGACTTGTAAACGTCGAACGGATTGCGGCGGATGTGGAGGAACTTCGCATCAGGGAAGGTCTCCAGGATCATGCGTATCCGCGCGGTGTGGTTGGGCGACTTGAGAATGATCTGCTTCCCTGTTTTGTAAGCGACCTTGCGAACGTAGTGCTGTAGTGCCCTTTTCCAGGCTTGGCGATCCGCTTCCGAGGCCCCTTCGAACGACAGGAAGCGGTCATAATGCTCCGATCGATGGGGGAACACCCACGACAACATGTTCGATCGGCCTGAAATAATTCCCAGAGCCATTTCATCCTCGTGCGGCTCCGAAAGGCTTTGCTTCATGTTGTCCATGAACCGCTTCTTCGGCGTCCCCAGTTCCAGCATCGGCTTGAACCAGGCCTCACCCAACAGAAACGTGTGGGGGTACATCGTCTGAAAGATGTTGGGGCAGCCGAAGCGATCATCGGTGCTGAGCAACGTATGCAGAAACGTCGTGCCGCTGCGCCAACTGCCAATGACGACGATGGGTGGCGGCATCTCATGTCTTTGAATGGCGCGGCCGTGGACAGCGTCTTCCATCAGCTTCATGGCGCTGGTCACAGGCGCGGTTGCGGTCACGAATGCGGCTCTTCCCCAATGGCTGGGACTGACGCGAAATTGATTCGACGCAAGGTGCCGAAACCAGTCGGAGACAGTCACTCCCGCAAGAAAACCTGGGCCAAGAAAGCGGGTCAAGAAGTTGCGAAAGTCGGCCATTGAGCCTCAAGCGGTTACAAGCGTAGCTGGGTTGCTGTGAATTATGACCCTGCATAGACTTTTCTCAACCATGGTTGTTCGCGATCCGCCCCGCTGAGAAAACGATGATCGAGGTCCAGAGTTTCCAGGGGGATGCCGAGGAACTGCACCACTTTCTCGTAGGAATCTGGCGCAAGTCCTACGCAGGGCAGATGCCCTTCGCCCTCTGGCCCGCGCAATACTTCGACTGGCAGTTCGGACTCAGCGATGGATTGCCGCGGGACCATCTGCTGACGGCTTACGACGGCGACCGGATTGCCGGCACGCTGCTGGGGATTCCGTTTAAGTTTCACCATCTGCGCCGTGAGTTTACGGGCACCATCGGCGGCTGGCTGACCGTCGATCCTGAGTTCCGCCGGCAGGGGATCGGAACGAAGCTGCGTGAGGAACTGACGCGAGTGCATCAGATACAAGGCATGGATGGTCAATTGGGCTACGTCTACCTCGGCTCGAAATCCGCTCAGGGGAATCCATTCTGGAAATCGAAGTCTCGCCAGGGTTCGCAGCAGCGCTTGAAGAAACTGGGATTCTGGGCGCGGCTGCTCGATCCACGGCGGGCAGCCCAGTGGAACTACAATCGCGTCGAAGCCTGGTTGACCAGGCTGGGTGCTCCCTTGGTATTTGCGCCAAAGGCAACTCAGTTTCCCGGCATCCGCTCCTACCAATCGTCGGATTTGCCTGCCTGCCTCGAACTCGTGCGAGAAATGTCGTTCGCCACCGATCTGGGCATCGTCTGGAACGCGGACAACCTGGGTCGACACCTGGAGGGCCGAGGCGTGGGGCGCTGCATGGTCTACGAACTCGATGGTCGCGTTCAGGGACTGTGTGCTTACCATGTGCTGCCGGTGTTGGGCCGCACCGCGGAACCGGTGGGCATCATCGATATCATCGCGACCGGCCACTTGACTTCGCGCCAAGGGGCGGCATTGCTCAACCATTGTCTGCACGATATGCGGGCCAGCGGCGCGATCCTCGCCACCAAACTTCGCAGCGGAGATGTTCCGTGGAAACTCTTGGTCCGCTGCGGATTCGTCCCCGCGCCGGCTGACCACTTTCTCTGCATGAATTGGGTCGATGCGTCGCGCGAGTTCCCGCGAATTCGCAGCACGCATCTGCTGTGGCGCTAGTGGATACGCTGGGCGTCACCTGTCGCCAACCAGGCAAAAGCGGCACATTCGCGCAAAGTCGCACAATCTCTATCTCTCAACAGGTCACTTCGCCTTATGGGCGAAACGGCTCTGAACTTCGATCGCACGCAATCAGAGACGGAACCGTGTCCGAAACTAGTTACGGGTTTCCGCAATTCCCTCGCTTCCGAGTATGCGCGCCGATGAGCCTGCCGTCATCACCACTGCTCACTTTGCCCACGGTGGCCGCCCGCCTGCTGTCGCTGACGGCGGACCCCAATACTTGCATCAGTGAGATCGGCAAAGCAATCCGCCTTGATCCGAGTTTGACCGGCAAGGTGCTCAAGGCCGTCAATTCGGTGCAATACAGCGTGGGACGGCCCATCGCTGATGTCGATCGCGCGGTCATCCTGCTGGGGAAGCGCACGGTATCGACGCTGGCTCTCACCTTCAGTCTTTCCGACGCGGTGTCGCGCAACAAGCGTCTGACGAAGTATTTTCAGCAATACTGGACCGAGTCGATCGTGCAGGCGATCACCGCCGAACTGCTGGCGCAGGCTCATTGCCCGGGCGACGCGGGCATGTACTTTAGTGCGGCGTTGCTGCAGGATCTCGGTCGCCTCTATCTGCTGCAGAACTACGGCGATGACTATGCGATGTTGATGGAAGTTGCCCAGCAAGGGAACAAGCACCTGATCGATCTCGAGCGGGAGGCGTTCGAGACAACGCATCCCGATCTGACCGCGAATATCCTGGCGCACTGGCAATTCCCCCAACAGGTCGTGTTTGCCGTGGCGGCTCATCACCGGTTCCAACAACCAGCTCCCGACTCCCCGACCGCCTTCACGCTTGACCGGGCGCTGCACATCGCCGCCCTTGTCGGTGAGTACTTCTGCCAGACGAACAAGGGGGTCGTGCATGTAATTCTCGAAGAGACGCTCGCGCGATGTCCGGGGCAGACGATGGGGGTCGGCGAATTGACGGACCAGGTCCACGGGCGACTGGCGGCCATGGCCGATCTGTTCAATATTCATACGGCGGACCTGCCCACCGCCAACGAAATGCTGTGTGAAGCCATGCAGCAGATCGCGCTGCTCGCCATCTCACTCGAAGAGGAGAACTCGTTACAAACGGCGCGCGTCGAACTGATACGTGAAAACAGCATGCTGCGCCAGCGTCTGCAGGAGGTGATGCAACAGATCCAGATTGATCCGGTCACGGGAGTCTTCACGCGAGAAGTCCTCGCCGATCGACTCAATAAGCTGATCCAAACCGCAGCCAAGCAGCACGGCAGCGTCGGACTGCTGTTTATCGACATTGACCACTTCAAGGGAATTAACGACGCATACGGCCATGTGGCGGGCGACAAGGTACTGCGGCACGTTGCACAGGCCATCAGCTCGTGCGTGCGAGGGAATGACTTCACGGCCCGCTTCGGCGGCGAGGAATTCGTCGTCGTGATCGACAAGCCCGATGTGAGTAAACTCCAGACGGTCGCGGAACGCGTGCGACAAGCCATCGAATCGCACAACTTCGTTCTTGACCGAAAGCAGGCGTCGGTGACCGCCAGCGTCGGCGCAGCGCTTTTCGGGCCGGTCGATGACGCGAAGGGCGTGGCCGAGTTGCTGGTATCCTCGGCGGACGCGGCGATGTACGAAGCCAAGCGCCAGGGAAGAAACCGCGTCGTGGTCACCACTATCGACAAGTCGACGGGAAGCTTGCACTCTGTTGACTCCCACGACAAGAGCGAATCCATCTCATTAGCCAAGGCCCAACTCGTCACGGCGGCCCATTAGCCCGACGCTGTGACCGCTGAATGATTGACGGCGGTCCCCAATCGATGTGGCCGATGCGCGATTGAATCCGACGATTCGCAATCTGCGAATGAGGGCCGATCTCAGCCATGCAACGCTTCCGTGCGGAAAGGCGTAACGCCAATGGCAGTATCCGTGACCGCCGGGCAAAGGGAATATCCCTTCATGTTGGCCACCTGGTCGCATAAGCTAGGACGATTATGTTGTCCCGACCATTCGTCGCATGAAACCAGTACAGCCTCTCCTCTTTCTGGCACTCATGACCTGGGCAGCATCCCTGCAGGCCGATGATTCTCCCGAGGCGTTCTTCGAATCGAGTATTCGTCCGGTCTTGATCGAGCGTTGCTTTGAATGCCACGGTCAAGGGGACATCGAGAGCGGGCTGCGGATTGATTCGCGAGAAGCCTTGCTCGCGGGCGGTGATCGCGGACCTGCGATCGTCGCCGGTGACATCAATAGCAGTCTGCTGATTCAGGCGATTCGACACACGCACGAATTGAAGATGCCGCCGGAGTCGCCGTTGTCGGCGCAACAGGTGTCGGACTTCGAGCAATGGATCGACGCCGGCGCACGCTGGCCGGAGTACGCAGGCGTGAGGATTCGCGCGGCGCATCAAGTCCCGCGGATCGACGCCATGCCTCCCGACAGCACTGGCGTGAAGGATGCGCTGCAGGTCTGGCTCAAGGCCGATGGCCAACCGTGGCAGGATGGACATCCTGTTCAACTCTGGCAGGATTCCAGTGGTCGCGGTCACGATCTGGCGGCGACGGCGGGCGCTCGAATCGGCGGCACTGGTCAGCCCGGCTGGTTTATCGCCGGCAGTCTCATCAACGGCTTCCCCGCAGTTCGCTTCGAGATGCATACCGGTCTGGGAGGCAACGCAGTCACTGCACCCGACATCACCGGAGACGCCGAGTTCACGATGTTCGTGGTGGCGCGGATCGAGGCAGTGCCGGTTGATTCTGATGGGCTGCTCGCGGGGTTCGGCGATCCCGCGCCGTCGGCGAATCCCGGACTCGCAAAGTGCGCGATCATCGGCATCACGGATGCGAATCCACGACCGATATTCGTCGGCGGCTGGGGCAACGATGCAGCACCCACGACGAGCCCGGACGCCACTCCAACAAATGGCCGCGTATTGATCATTGCTTTGACCAAGCCCCCAGGCTCGCTAGCGGCAACCGCTCAATTCCATTTGAACGGATTGCCAACCTGCAGTCTTTCTGGGAGCGAAGTGACACCCGATTTTGGCAGGCGCGACGATCTCGGATTTTTCATGGGTCACGCCCGTGAGTGGCTGCGCGGATTCGAGGGGGACGTGGCCGAAGTCGCGCTCTACAACCGCGCTCACCGATGATGAGCGCCGGGCCATTGAAGCCCATCTCTCGACGAAGTACCGAATTCCGTTGTCGAGCAGCGATTCGACAGAATCGGTCGCGACGGCCGATCCGGCGTTTCATACGCTGCATTGGTCGTTCACTCCAGTCGGCAATCCAGTTGTGCCGGATCAGAAGAGTGGTGGCAGTACACATCCCATTGACTGCTTCATCGCGGCCGAGCGGGAGGAGCGCGGACTGCAACCGGTCCCATTCGCCGACACGAGCACACTGATCCGTCGGCTCTACTTCGATCTGCTGGGGCTGCCTCCATCACCCGATCAGATGCAGGACGCCTTGGCGAAGTTGACCCCCTGGAGCTACGCTGCTTGGTCGACATTGATCGACGAATTGCTGGAGTCGCCCCACTATGGCGAACGCTGGGGGAGGCATTGGCTGGATGTCGCTCGTTACGCTGACACTGCGGGCGACAACGCCGACTACCCGATTCCCGAAGCGCGTCTGTATCGCGACTATGTGATCGATGCCTTCAATGCCGACATGCCCTATGACCAGTTCGTCCGCGAGCAGATTGCGGGGGACATTCTGGCGAGTGAAGGACCGCGAGAACGATACGCTTCGCGGGTCGCCGCGACCGGGTTCCTCGCACTCAGTCGCCGATATGCCACGGGACCGTACGAGCTCTGGCATTTGACGCTGGAAGACGCGCTTCGGGAATCGGGTAGTCGGCGTTGTCGCCCGCAGTGTCAGCGTAACGAGCGACATCCAGCCAATGCCTCCCCCAGCGTTCGCCATAGTGGG
>JANNSB010000581.1:0-1654 GCA_031402175.1 Planctomycetaceae bacterium | reverse complement strand
CGCGATCTTGCGGGACGAAGCCTTCTTACGTTTTTTGGCCATTTGGGGTCCGGTGAGGAGCTAGGAGTCGGGGGTCAGGATTCAATATTCGCGGGCATCATAGCATCTTTGGTGTGGAAAGAGGCTGGGGGCTTGAGGCAGCGTTTCGCGGATGGCAAAGGGCTGGACGGGGAGAGTGCGATTACTTCACCTTCAACAGCTCATGCAGCAATCGCGGCGGCGACATGGGGAGTTGCGTCATCCTGACTCCCGTCGCGTTGTGGATGGCGCTGGCAATTGCGGCGGGTGGGGGGCAGATGGGGACTTCGCCGACGCCGCGAACTCCGTATGGGTGATCGGGGTTCGGAACCTCGACGATGATCGTTTCGATGTTCGGCAGGTCGAGGGCCGTCGGAATGCGATAGTCGAGGTAGCCGGCGTTGCGCATCGTTCCGCTGGCGTCGTACCAGTACTCTTCGTTCAAGGCCCAGCCGATGCCTTGTGCGACTCCGCCTTGCATCTGGCCTTCGACATACGCGGGATGAATCGCGGTGCCGGCGTCTTGCGCAACTGTGTAGCGAAGTATGGAGACCTTGCCGGTGTCGGGATCGACTTCGACATCGACGAGGTGGCATCCGAAAGCGTTGCTCGAAGCCGGAGCATCGACGCTGGCTGACGCAGTGATCGGCGCGCTTTCGTGTTGCAGTTCGTCGGCGAGTTGTTTGAAGGAGAGCCGTTTTGACTGACCGTTCTGGCAGAAGATGTATCCGTCTTCATACTTCACGGCGGCGGGATCGACTTCCCAGAGATCAGCCGCGGCCTGACGCATGAGATCGCGAATCTTGAGGCCGGCCTCGTGGGCAGCGAGTCCCGTGGCGAGAGTGACCCGACTGCCGCCGGTGACGTCGGTGTATCCGACGCTGTCGGTGTCGACGACGCTGGGGATGACATCGTCGGCCCCGATGCCGAGCGTTTCCGCCAGTTGCATCGCGATGCTGGTGCGCGTGCCCCCGATGTCGGTCGAGCCTTCGATGAGGGAGACCCGCCCGTCGTTGTTGACGGTGACTGTGACGGAACTCTTAAGCCCTGCATTAAACCAAAACCCACAAGCGATGCCGCGACCGCGATTTGGACCATCGAGCTTCGACTGGTAGTGGTCACTGTTCTGGATGGCGGTGAGTGTCTCAATCATGCCGATTCGCGGATAGACGTAACCGTCGACCCTCCGCATCCCCTGTTTCGCGGCGTTCTTCAATCGGAACTTGGTCGAGCAGACGCCGAGCTGTTGGCAGACCTCTTCCAGCACGCTCTCGACCGCGAAGGCGGCATTCGTCGAGCCGGGAGCGCGATAGGCGTTGGTGCGAGGCTTGTTGACGCAGACGTCGTAGCCTTCGACCTTCGCGTTGGCGATGTCGTAGCAGGCGAAGATGCACATGCAGCCGGGATTGATCGGCGAACCGGGGAATGCGCCGGCCTCGTAGGCGAGATACGCTTCCCCGGCGATGAGTTTGCCGTCTTTGGTCGCGCCGAGCTTGACGCGAATGTACGAACCGGGCGTGGGGCCTGTCCCTTCGAAGACGTCGCCGCGGCCCATCGTGACCTTGACCGGTCGGCCGGACTTCTTCGAGAGCAAAGCGGCGACCGGTTGTTCGTAGACGGAGATCTTGCCCCCGAA
>JANNSB010000580.1:0-10501 GCA_031402175.1 Planctomycetaceae bacterium | reverse complement strand
CCCGCCGGATGCGCGGGCAACGTGAATGCGGGGGCCGACTTTCCGACTTCAGGCATGTCGCTCATGAGCAACGGGACTTTCGATAGGTAGTTAATGGAAGAAACCTGTCGATCGCTCAGTCGCGATCACACACCGTCGGGAGGAACCGCATCATCCTCGATGATCGGCAGACGAATCGTGAACATCGCCCCGACGCCCGGTTGGCTGTCGACGCCCAATGTCCCGCCATGTTCTTCGATGATCTTACGGCTGACCGGCAGGCCAAGACCCGTTCCGCGCGAACCCTTGGACGAATAGAACAACTGAAACAATTGGGCCAACTCCTCTTCCGGAATCCCTGGGCCGTTGTCGGCGACTTGAATGAGGATCATCTTGTTGACATCGTCGCGGGAAGTCGTAACGGTAATGGAGCCGTTCTCCACATCGTGCAGGGCATCGATGCCGTTCAGAATGAGATTAAGCACGCAGCGGTGTATTCCTTCTGAATCGAACATTGTCGTGGGCACGTCGTTCGCCAGGTTCACGACCAATGAAACCCCGGCGTCTTCGGCGCGAACCTGCACGAGTTCGAGCACTTCGTTCACCACGTTGTTGACTTGCGCCACTTTATATTCCGGCTCGCGCTCCTTGCTGTAAGTGAGCATGTCGAGGACCAGGTTGTAGATGCGGTCCTGATTGCGTTCGACGATCTTCCAGCCTTTGCGGACGAGCTTTTGATCGTCTTGTGCCAGCCCCGCATCGATCAGATAGCTGCCGCCGCGAATCCCCTGCAGGATGTTCTTGACGTGATGGCTGAGCGTGGCGATCGTCTGTCCCACGGCCGCCAGGCGTTCGGCCGTCACCAGCGCCTGCTGATAGCGGTCGTTTTCCACAGCGAGAGCCGCTTGTCTGCCGACCGCGCTCAAGAGCGCCAGTTGCTCGTCCGAGAACAACGCGGGCGCCAATTCGGCCGGCCCTGTCTGCGACGTCGTATCCAGATAGATGACGCCCATCAGTTCATAGCGTCCCTTCATCGGAACGCACATGGCCTCGCGAATTCCTGAACGAACGATGCTCTGCCCCGCCTCGAAGCGGGCGTCATGCAGTGCATCTGACGTACGCACGGCCTGTCCGCGAGTAACGACATACTCCACGATCGTGCGCGAAACCGGCATCCGTCCACCGACATCTGAGCCTGTCCGGTGGCTGATAACTCTCGGCAGGATGCGATCGGACTTCGGATCGGTCACGAACATGCAGCCGCGATGGGCGCGCAGGCTGTTGACCGTCAAATCGAGAATGCGTTGCAGTCGCTCGTTGAGTGACAGCGTCGGATGCACCGCCTCTTCGGTTACCTGATAGAGCAGCCTCAGGTGCGGATCCTCGCGATGCAGATCGGACGAAGCCCGGCGCATCATGTCGCGTCCCGCGTCCCAGGTGATCTCGCTGACGATTTCGGAGCGATCCTTTTGCGAATCGGCGCCGACCATTTCGACACGGTGCGACGCATCGGCGGGCGCGTCAGTTGACCGAAACAGGAGCACGGTGCGTCCCAACTGAATCTGGTCGCCGTCGCGCAGCGGCGTGACGGCTTCGACCGGTTTCCCGTTTAGAAAGGTTCCGTTCGAGCTGCCGGCGTCGTTCACCAGCCAGGTTCCATCCAGGCAATGGATGCTGGCATGCAGTCGCGAGACCTCGGTGTCGAGGATGCGAATGTCGGCTCCCAGACCTCGCCCCAGTTGCAGTTCTTTCCCTGGCGGCAGTTGGAATCGTCCCCCCTGGTTCTCGCCGTGGATGACCAGTAGCGCGGCTGACTTGGGTGAGTTGAGAGACGACAAGAGAAAACAGGCAGTTGGCAGTAGTGAGTAGGCAGTAGAAGAAACCGAAGGACCGCAGCCACTACTGCCTATTGGCTACTCCCCATTGCCTCGCTTCACTCCACGGTTTGCACGGTAATCGCCATGACAATCGGGGCCGTTTGATCGTCCCCTTTGATAAGTTCCATGCGTTCGATCACATCGCGCCGCTCGGGAACGACGCTTAAATAACGAATCTGCTGGTCACCGACCTCAAACGCAAACTCTGAATCGGGAACGTCCACGCGGCGAATGTAATCGGCGAAATGCCGGCCGTTAATCAGTTCGTGATCCTCCACGCCGCCGTCGGCATAGTGCAACCGGACGATCATCGTCACGCTTTCGTCCTGCTCAAATGGAAATCCCCAGCCGCTGATGCCGCTGAGCAGGTGAATGGCGACCGCCGATGTGTTGCAGGGCATCTCCACGCTCTGGGGCATCTGTGGCGGCAGGTAGCCCCGCGGGCCGTTGAGCAACACGACATTCGGCGTGGTGCCGTCGCGCGGGTCCACGAGCAGAAATGGAACATCGCGAAACGTCTTGACCGACCAATCGTCGAAGATCAATCGATCGGGGCCGTTGTCGTCCGGTTGGAACATGCCGTGCGTGCTGATCGCCGTCGCCACTTGTCCCAACGGCATAGGCACATACTTGCCCTTGGCCGTCAGGAACTCGAGCAGATTGACGATCTCTTCGCGAGTGACAGTTTTCTCGACGCCTTCCGGCATCAGGGACTTGTTCGAACTAATCAGTTCCTCAATGTCTTCGCGAAGCACGACAATCGTCTTGCCTTGCGAGTCGTAGAGTTCCAGAGTGGTTCGCGTCTCCGATGCCAGCATGCCCGAGACGATCTGGCCTTCCTCTGTCGCGATGGTGTAGAGCCGGAAGTTGCCTTCGACGCTACGGCTGGGATCGAGGATATGGATGAGCAGTTCGTGCTTCGGATGGACCGCCATGCCGGTGAGATCGGGCCCGATTTGCTTGCCTTCGCCGCTGTGCGTGTGGCAAATGCCGCAATGCTTGACGAAGACGGCCCGGCCGGCCATCACGTCGCCCGTCTCTTCACACACGGCCGCGAACTCCTCGATGACGGCCTGTCGGTCTGCATTTGGAAGGTTGCCCGAACGCGCGAGCAGTTCCGTGGCGAGGTCGCGGACACTGTCATCCGGGTGCGACAGCAATGCCTGTTTTTGATCCAGAGCCAGATCGTTGACGGCAATCTCCCCTGCTTCAATCGCGCCGAGGAGTTCGCGCGTGAAATCAGGTCTAGCGAGCAACGTTCGCAAAGAGGCCGCCTTGCCGGTCGGCGTGAAGCCGGCAAACGCATCGAGCAATTCGCCCGCGGTCTCGGTGGAAGAACTGTTGCGCAGACTGTCGATAATCGCGGCCGTCAGTTCCGGCGACGACTGAGCAGTGATCGAGGACAGCATCCGCTGAACCGTGTCGATGTCCTGTCCTTGAAACTCCATTAACTGTTGCGCGGCGTCCGCTCGTTCCTCATCGCCGGCGTCATCATCGCGAATGAGGTCTAGGAGGGAGGCTGCGATCTCCGCGGCTTGTTCCTCAAAGGCTTCCGATCCCCAGGCTCGAGCCAACTGGACGATCTGCCCCTTGCCGGCGGGCGAAAGCCGGTCGAGCATTCCGATCAATGCCGCTTCGGCATCGGCATCGAGTTCCAGTGTGCGGTCGTCCGGCCATCCACTGGCCAGCCCCGCAACGAACGGCTCGAGCAGCGTTGCATCTGCCTCTGCCATCGCGACAAGCACGGGTTGCAGGGCCTCGCCGGGATCGCGGCGGGCCAGATGCTCGGCCACGATGGTCACAATCTCCTGCGAGCGTTCGGGCAAGGGCTCCCCGTTTGCGAGTGCGGAGAGCACGAACACGTCGTGCGTGGCGGCCGCGGTCGTCAAGGCATCGGGCAACCAGCGGTCTTCGAGCGTCGTCTCGTCCCGAAACAGTGGAACCAGCGTCGCCGCGGCGTCTTCGGAAGCAGGCATCTCCGAAGCCGTCAACAACATCTGCAACTGGACTTGCGGGTCTTCATGGCTCGAAAACCCATCGCCCCCTTCGAACAACAAGGCCACCGACTGAGGATCTCTCGGCCAGACGGCTGCCGCCGCCCTACGTACTGCTGGAGACGAGTTGCTGATCGCTCGCTGCAACAGGCTCATTGCTTCGGGGCTGGCATCGCCTTCGAATGCGCCCAGGCCGGCGAGAGTCCACACGACATGCATCGGACCGGGCGCTAACCCAGTCGCATCAATGCCTCCGTCATTGAAGATGTCGACGAGGTCCGGCAGGATCGAGAGGTCTCCCCGCTCGATCAACAGCCTTTGGGCATGCAACCGCCACAGCATGTTGGAGCTGCGCAGATACTCGACGAGGTCCAGGCTTTCCATTCCTGCGAGATCGCGGATCCTGTCGTCGCCGCCGGAGTTGCTGACGATTCGATAAATCCGCCCATGCGTTTTATCTCGCAATGGAATGGCGTAGGCATTGCCCCGCCCGGTCTCGTACCCCGCCGGCGTGGGGTTGTGCTGCACGATGAAGTTGTACCAGTCGATGATCCATACGTTTCCATCAGGGCCAACTTCGGCCATGATCGGCGCGGCCCATTCATCATCGCTGGCGAGCAGATTAAATGGGCTGTAGGAACGAAAGTCGGTGCCGTCGGCGTTCAACACGAAGCTGCCGATCAAATGACCCGTCGGATCGCACACGAATGCCACCCGGTTCCAATACTCCTGCGGATATGTTCTCGCAGTGTACAGCGCATGCCCGGCCGCCGACGTGTAGCCGCCGTGCTGATCGACCTGCCGAACCTTGTCGGTGATCGGATCGAACAGATACGAATCGGCAATGCATTCCAGCCGTGATGCCGACCAGCCGCGCACCTGTTCGTAGTAGCGATTGGCGATCGGCATGTAGACGCTGGGGTTGAAGTTCGCTGTCGAGCCGAAGACGAGTCCTTCCTCGCTGAGGCCGACGCCCCACGAGTTATTGTCAGTGGAGCGCACGAATTCGAGTTTGGTCACTTCCGGCAGGCCGTCATCTCCCAGCGCGAGTTTGAAGCGGTACAGGCCCTGAGTGAAACTCAACTCCTCGCCGGCGACGGTTCCGTCGAATCCCGCGTAGCCCACGATGCCCCAGTACCAGTTGTCGTGTCCGTAACGCAGGTTGCTGGGTCCGGCATGCGTGTCGTTGGTACGCCAGCCCTGAAGGAGAACCTTGCGAACGTCGGCGACATCGTCTCCGTCGGTGTCTTTGAGGAACAGCGTCACCGGCGCTTGATGCACGATCAGTCCGCCGTACGCATGCACGATGCTTGTCGGAATACTGAGTTCATCAGCGAAGACCGTAAACTTGTCGGCCACGAAATCGCCGTCCGTGTCCTCACAGATGCGGATTTGATCGTGCCCCTGTCCCAATCGCTGCATGTCGTTCGGGTAGTCGATGGTTTCGGCAAGCCAGAGGCGACCGCGTTCGTCCCACGTCATGCTGATCGGCTTGAAGATGTCGGGGTCGCTGGCGAAGAGTTCCACATGGAATTGAGCCGGCGTCGCCATGTGCGTCATCGAATCGGCCGGCGTCATCGGACTCTGCATCTGGTGGATCGGCTCACCAATCGTGCCCCATTCATCGCTCTCCGGATAGAACGGCACTTCCGCCGGCTCATAAGAGAACGGGGCGGCGTCTTCCGGAATCGCCGTGAGTTGGGGCACGGGAAAGCTGCCGCTGTCTGAGTACGGCGGGATGACTGACAGATTCGCATTGCAAGCCCAGCGGATGCCGCGTTCGATGAGATTGTGAAAACCGGGATGCTTCCATGTGCGATCGTCATGGCCCCAAGCCGTATAGAACACACGCCCTTCACCATGTTCCCGCACCCACGTCCATGGTTCGCGGCGTTCGAAGTCGACGCGGTACTCGAGCACTGTGCGATCCTGGTTGTGTTGCGCATGGACATAGGTTTCATCCCAGCTCTCGAATCCCTGGAAGCCTTCCATCAGCGGATGATCTGTGTTCGCCAGATGCGTGCGAAATTCTCCCGTCGTGTGACTCTCGAACTGCGCGCCGACCAAAGCGACATACGCCTGTGAGTTGCGAAAGCAGTAGCTCGCACAATGCAGCGGGATGAAGCCGTGACCCGACGCCACGAAATCCAGCAGTGCCTGTTCCTGTTCTGGAGCTATCTCGTCGATGTTCGCGTAGACCATCAGTCCGTCGTAATCAGCCAGGACGTCGGGATGCAGGTCGGTCACTTCGCCGGTGTAGTCGAGCTGAATGCGACGCTCGGCCATCACGGGTTGCAGTTCCTCGAATCGAATGCGAGGCGTGTGATGTCCCTCGTCACCGAGAAACAGCACTCGCACCGTCGGTTCCACAGCTTCGGCCGTGTCCGCGTCATCGTCGAACGCGAACGCACGGAGTTGCCCCGAAACGCAAATGGTGATGGCTATGAAATTGATCCGGTTTGTTCTCATGGGAATCCGGCAGTGAAGAGCGACGGAATCGGGTGCTCGGCCTATGTGAATGATGCAGGGTGGATTGTTTGATCTCCAGTGGCCTACTTTCAAGTCACATGGGAAACACAATCCGGGGCTGCAGCCGATTAGTTTGAACTTCCGCGATCGCCGCCAAGTCGCCGGCCTCCTCCACAATGGCAATTCGCTCGAACGACGAGACAAGTTCGCCTTCAATCGACGGAATGCTGACTTGGGGAGGCATGAGGTCGGACCGCCGCTGCTCGGACCAGGCCAACCGGCCGCCGTTCCGGACCAGGTCGGACACAGACTTGCTTACTTCGAGCGTGGGCAGATGGCACACGGCGGACTTGAGAGGTTGCAGCCGGTCCATCACCTGTTCGCGAGTGATCTTGCCACTGTCTGAGATCGGCAGCGCATCTTGAATGTGAAACGGACCGATCGAAACACGGGTCAGACCGCTCATCAATGCACCTGTGCCGATGCGTTCACCGAGGTCGCGGGCCAGCGATCGGATGTACGTACCAGATCCGCATTCGACTTCGACATCGAGTCGAGGCGGAACGAAATCGACAATCTTGAAGCGGTAGGCCGACACTATGCGAGGCGCGAGATCAACTGTCTCCAGTTCACGCGCCAGCTCGTAGGCTCGGCGACCCGCGACACGCAACGCCGAGTACTTGGGAGGCCGCTGCAGGATGCGGCCGACGAATTCCGGCAGGATTGTTTCAATCTCCGTGGTTGAAGGCTGAGTGCCTGCGTGCCTCACGACCGTCCCGTCGCTGTCATCGGTATTGCTGGTCTCACCGAGTCGAAACTGAGCGCGGTACACCTTGGAATACTCGTGGAGGAGCGGCACCAATCGCGTGCCGGTTCCAAAGCACACCAGCAGGACGCCTGTTGCGAGCGGGTCGAGCGTGCCTGCGTGCCCGAGCTTCAATTGGGCGCGCTGCTTCGTGCGCGGCGTGTGCAGCGCCTTGCTGACAAGGTCGACTGCCTCGCGAGACGTCATCCCAGTCGGCTTGTTGACGGAGAGAATGCCGTTCACAGGGAGTGTTCAATTCACTTGATAGAGGCGTTCAATTCATTGAACACGCCTGTTCAGCGTGCGATACGTACGCTTTGCGAAGTGACTGCCATGCGCCACGCGGTCGCCGGGGTACACAAGTTGCAGCAAGCGATTGTAACGGAGACATCGATTACAGTCGTTGTAACAATTGTAGGTAGAGGGAATGGCTGTCCCATCTGACTGGCTGGCAACACTGGCCAACGAGCTCGCGCTGCGGATCCATCCCGTGGACCCGTTGGCGCCCCTTGGTTGTCACTACACGTTTCACGCGGGTTGCTGGGAGATTACGCTCTTTGTCTCCACGACCGAAGTCGTCGGTGGTGAATGCGACGGTGAAGCATTCGCTTCTGCGTTTCAGTTCGATCTTGCGGGGATCGAGTTCCTGTTCGAGCGTGTGACCAGTCTGGGCTGGCAGCCCATCGACCTTGGGGATGGAGATGACCTCGGTCCACACATAGCCATCGAAGGCGTCCGTGACGGACACAGCGTATGGGTGCGAGTGACCGCCTGTCCGCCGGCAGGTTTTCAGCCGGGGCGGGACTTCAATCTGCTCGATTCGACCATCACCGAATTGTGGTGAATCGTTGATGTCGCCTGCTGCCAGGCGTCGTTGAGAATTCGAGCGAAGGATCACACACCGGGGTTCTGATACCAGATCACGCCCAGGTTGTCGCGCTCTTCGCAGGTAATGACATCGATCCAGCCGTCACCGTTGACATCCATCGGCAGCAGCAGGTCGAACTTGCTGCCTGATTCGGAACCGCTGATGTCGTGCAATTCCCAGTCGGGGGCCGAGAGCCAACCGACGCCGATCTTCTGCTCAGAGTTTTCACAGGAGAACACGATGTCGTTCATGCCGTCGCAATTCACGTCGAAGACGGCAGCTCCCTTGCCGGAGCCACAGTTGTCGCCGAGTGGTATTGTGTCGACATTCCAATCTACTGAATCTTGCGAGTCACGCGAAAAGACCAGGATGCCAGCATCTCTTGCAGCGCAAACAATCTCGAGTATTCCGTCGCCGTCGAGGTCGCCGGTGTCGAGAAACATTACCTCGTGATCCGTTCCGCCGACTGTGTGCAGATGCCACTGGCCGCCTTCATCTTCATACCAATGCACTCCCCGCGCAGGCCCGCGGCGATCGCTGAACAGAATGTCGAAATCACCGTCGGAATCCACATCGACGGTCTCGATCGACATGATCCAACCCACAGGTTGCAACGGCTCCCAAGTCCAGGTCGGCGAATCCGACAGGTCGCCGCTCATCGTCAGCAGGCCGAGCTCCGCACCCTCGCCCTTGGCGCCGGCGACGATCCGGACATCTGTTCCCGCCAGCGATGGCAACGGCGTTGCGAACATCCATTGCCTTGGCGGCTGCCCAATGTCAATGGGCGACGTCGCCCACGAATCGGGTTGCAATATCTCCTGTGAGTTGATGCAGCGGTGCACAAACAACGCTTTCGTGCGGCCTTCGCAGCAACTGACGACTTCGTAGACGCCGTCGTTATCGAGATCGACGAAAACTGCGTCCTCTGGTGACTGCATACTGCCTACCGTGACGGCAGGCCAAGGCTCAATCGTCATCGATGTTTCCGGATGCAAACAGACGCGAATCAGGCCGCCTTCTTCCCAGCCGGTGACGAGGTCGAGCCGCCCGTCGCCATTGATGTCGGCCGCCTTGACGCCGTCTGCCCCGCGGGACGAATCGTCAATCGTGTGCCGCTCCCATTGCGCAATCGTGGCATTGCAGGGCATGCCGAGCAGCATCAACACTCCAATTAACCGCCGAAATGCACGCCTCATCGCTGTTCAGTGCCTACGGCTGCTTTCTCAGCGAGCCATTCATTCACAATCTGCTCCAGCACGCCCAGCGTGACGGCTCCATTGCGGAGCACGACATCGTGAAACTCGCGGATGTCGAAATCGTCGCCTAGCCGTTCCTCTGCCAGGCGGCGCAGCTCCTGGATCTTGAGTTCGCCGATCTTGTAGGCCAATGCCTGCCCGGGCCAGGCGATATAGCGATCGACCTCGTTCTCGATGTCGAGCATCGTCTTGGCCGTGTTGCGGGCGAAGTAGTCGATCGCCTGATCACGGGTCCAATGTTTGTGATGCATGCCGGTGTCAATCACCAGCCGCACCGCCCGCCACATTTCATACGTGAGTTGCCCGAACTTCGAATAGGGATCTTGATAGAGCCCCAGTTCCTCACCCAGGCTCTCGGAATACAGCGCCCAGCCTTCGACATAGGCTGTGTAGCCACTGAAACGGCGAAACTCCGGCAAGCCTTCGAGTTCATGAGCCAACGCGATCTGCAAGTGATGCCCCGGCACGGCTTCGTGCACCGACAGAACTTCGATTTCGTATCGCGGCCGTGAATCAGGACGATAGAGATTGACGAAATACGTCCCTGCTCGTGACCCATCAGCCGACGGCGGTCGGTAATAGGCAGCCGTGGTGTCGGGAGCAATGTGATCGGGAATCGCCTCGAGCCCGTAGGGAATGCGCGGTAAATGGCGAAAGAGACGCACGAGTTGCGGATCGATCCGCTTGCAGACGGCGAGATACTCCTGCATCAACTCGCCAGGGTCATCGCAATAGAACTGCGGGTCGTTCCGCAGGAAGTCGAGAAACTGAATGAAGCTCCCCTCGAAACCCGTTCGCTCAATCACCGCTTCCATCTCGGCGCGAATGCGAGTGACCTCCGACAGACCAATCTCATGAATCTCGTCGGACGTGAGATTGAGCGTGGTGAACTCGCGGCAGCGGAAGGCGTACAACTCGTCGCCGTTGGGCACTTGCCACACGCCGACTTCGGGATGACACGCCGGCAGATAGACTTCATTGAAGAACGTCGCGAAACGCTGATAGGCGGGGATGATGTGCTCACTGACAGCGATCACCGCTTCGGCCCGCAATCGCTCCTGTTCCTCGAACGGAATCGAAGCCGGCATCTGCAGGAACGGCTTGTAGAACAATTGCTCGGTCGGGTCATCCACGATTTGTCGGGCGATTTGCGATGGCACCCTTTCCATCACGATGCGCGGGTGAATGACTCCCGTCGCCGCGCCTTCCCGGTTCGGCCACGAAACATTAGCGCGACGCAACAGCCACAAGCC
>JANNSB010000579.1:0-6267 GCA_031402175.1 Planctomycetaceae bacterium | reverse complement strand
CGGTTCGAGCGTGACCATCAGTCCGCTGTTGGCGAACTCGGTGTCGTGCCGCGAGTTGCTCATGCCGTTGGTGCAGATGTATCCCGGTTCCGACACGCTGGGGATCACGTATCCGCCGGCACACATGCAGAACGAATAGAGATCGCGCTGCCCCTTGGCGACGAGCGAATAGTCGGCCGCACCCAGAATGTCGAGATAGCGTTCGCGTCCGTACTTCCAGGAGTTGACGTTGGCCTGCGGATGCTCGATCCGCAGGCCGAGTTGAAACGCCTTTTGACGCATGGGGACGCCGCTGTCGTGCAGCATCTGAATGGTGTCGCGTGCACTGTGACCTGTGCCGAGGATGACAGTGTCGGAGGCGATGTAGCCGCTGGAGGTGTGGAGTCCGATGATGCGGCCTTCCTTCACGTCAAGTGATTCGAGTGCGCACTGGAACCGGTACTCGCCTCCCCAGGCTTCAATCTTGCGTCTCAAATTGCGGCAGATGAGCGGGAGTTTGTTGCTGCCGAGATGCGGACGATGTTCATACATGAGCGATTCGGGTCCGCCGCAGTCGACGAAGGCTTGCAGCACCCAGTCGACATCGGGACCGCTCATGCGGCAGGTGAGCTTGCCGTCGGAGAAGCAGCCGGCTCCTCCTTCGCCGAAGAGATAGTTGTTCTCGGGATCGTGCGGGCCGCCGCGATCGAAGTCGCGAATGGCGGGGACGCGATCTTTGACGGGCCGGCCGCGTTCGAGCAGCAACGGCTGATAACCGCGCTGCGCGAGATAGTATCCCGCGAGCAGGCCGGCCGGTCCGGTGCCGACGATGACGGGACGATGCGGAAGCGGCGCGCTGCCGGCCGGCGGGTCGTCGAACGTGTCGGGCGAGAACGTATCGATGTCGTCGGAGTCCGTCAGACGAATGGCTGACTCGGCCTCCTCGCGCAACTCGACCAGTATAGTGTAGACGAAGCGCAGATCGTCGCGGTGACGGGCATCAAGGCTCTTCTTGAGCAGACGCCAGTGAGCGATTTCGGACTGAGGGAGACCCAGACGACGCCCCAGGTGCGCGCCGATTTCGCTCTCGGGCAGTTCGACGGGGAGTCGGAGATTGCGAATTCGCAGTGGCATGTCGCAACCTGGCCATCGGCGCATGCGGGGAGCCGGGGGGGGTAACCCGCGAGGGAGTCCAGCCTTTAGGCTGACGGACAGGCTAAAGCCTGGACTCCATCCGCATTTGCGGACTACTTCTTGCCAGGCGCCTTACCGGCGGGGGCTTTCGCTGCAGGCGCTTTTCCGGCGGGTGCTTTGCCGGCGGGCGATTTTCCGGCTGGTGCCTTGCCAGCCGGTGCTTTCGCGGCGGCAGCAGGAGCAGCGGCTCCTGGAGTCGCGGTCGCGGCGGCTTCGTCGCCCTCTTCCTTCTTCTTCTTCTTCCTTCCGAGGGCGACTTTCTGGACGCGAACTTTCGGAAGTCCCAGCGGGCTGCGACCTTCCTGCCAGATTTCGTTCTCGCGGAGCTTGGCGATGCGTTCGTCCCGCGTGAGGACGTTTCGCGCACGAACCAGCTTACCTTTGCGTTTCAGACTGCGATCAACCGTCATTGTTTCTACCTCCTGGGAGGGCGTTTGCCCGTCACCAGGCCAAAGCGTGTATGTGTCTAGTTGCGGGCGGAAGTTTAGTGGCTGCGGGAGATGAAGACAATCAAGGAATTGCCACGGTTTCTACTGGTTTTGCATCGCTTCGGCCGACCTGTCACACTGAGCGAGCACGGACGAGTTCCTCCATTGGCATCGCAGAAATGAGCGTTCATCTTCATTCCCCCGCCCTGTCGCAGGCGAACCAGATCGATGACGTGACGATTCTGATCTTCGGCGGATCGGGGGATTTGACGGCCCGTAAGCTGATCCCGGCGTTGTACCAGTTGCGGCGGCAGAGGTTTCTGGGGGAGCGATTTCTGGTGACGGGAGTGGCCCGGCGGGAAAAATCTCACGACGCATTTCAAGCTGAGATGGAAGAGGCGTTGCGCGAGCACGCCTCGAATGGCTCGTTCGACGGCGACACCTGGGCCGCGTTCGCCCGCAACCTGACGTATTTGAGCACCGACGTTTCGTCCCCCACGGAGCTTAAACGGCTGCACGATGACGTGCTGAACCTCGAACAAGAACGGGGCCTGACGGGGCGTCGCATCGTCTATCTGGCGACCGCTCCGCAGTTGTTCGCTCCCTCGGTGGCGGCGCTGGCGACGGCGGATTTCATTCCTCCGCATGATGCCAGAGACCGGCTGCGGGTCGTCTTCGAGAAACCGTACGGCCGCGATCTTCAGTCCGCCCTCGAGTTGACCGCCTCGATCTCGACGCTGCTCGCCGAAGAACAGGTTTATCGAATTGATCATTACCTGGGAAAGGAAACTGTTCAGAATATCCTGCTGTTTCGCTGCGGCAACGCGATCTTCGAACCCTTGTTCAACCGGCAGCACGTCGATCATGTGCAGATCACAGTGGCCGAGTCGCAAGGCATGGAGCGGGGCCGCGGCGGATACTACGACTCGTCGGGAGCGCTCAGGGACGTATTGCAGAATCACATGCTGCAGCTTCTGTGTCTCGTGGCGATGGAACCACCCGCCTTGTTCGAGGCCGAGTACATTCGTGACGAGAAGCTCAAGGTACTGCATGCCTTGGCGCCGGCGGGTAAGACGGTCAACGAATGGGCGGTCGCTGGACAGTACGCGACCGGCGTCATCAACGGCGAAAAGGCCCGTGGGTACATCGACGAAGAGAACATTCCGCCGGGATCGAAACGAGAAACCTTCGTCGCCCTCGAATGCCGCATCGACAACTGGCGTTGGGCCGGTGTGCCGTTCTATCTGAGAACCGGAAAACGTCTGGCGGAACGGGTGTCCGAGATCATCGTGCAGTTCAAGCATCCGCCTCTGAATCTGTTCTCGACGATCGAATGCGACGGCAGCATCTGTCAGGTGGTCGAAGCGCGTCCCAATCGGCTTGTGTTTCGCATTCAGCCGGAGGAATCGATTTCACTCAGGTTCTCGGCCAAGCGGCCGGGCATGCAGTATCAGGTGCAGCCGGTCGATATGAATTTCAATTATAAGGAATCATTCGACGTGGCGGTGCCCGAAGCCTACGAACGCCTGCTGCTCGATGTGATGCGCGGCGACTCGACCCTCTTCACTCGTAGCGATGAGCTGGAAGCGGCGTGGAAGTTCGTCGACCCGTTGCTGGCGGCATGGGAAGACCCCACACATTCTCCGCATCTGTACTCTGCCGGTTCTTGGGGGCCGACGGAGTCAGACCGACTGCTGCAGCGGGCAGGTCGTTCGTGGAGAAACCCCGTCGTCAACGTGTAGGATGCAGTCTGTACAATCTTGGCACTTCGGCTGATCGATGATGCAAGTGACTCGCACTCGGGTTTGGAACCGGTACATCGTTGTGGCGCTCGCAGGTGTCGCGACCGCTGCATTGATTCTGCTCAATTGGCACGATGCCTTGATCGCAGACGATGCTGGTCCAACAAACCCCGTTGAGTATTTCGATCGCGAGGTCGCTCCCATCCTGCTGCGTCATTGTCTGGACTGTCACAGCGGGACCGATCCGAAGGGTGGGCTTGATCTCACTTCACGCGAGACAATGTTGGTCGGGGGTGAAAGCGGTGCCGCGCTCGTGCCCGGCTCGCTCGAAGACAGCCTGCTGTGGAGTTACGTCAATGACGGAATCATGCCGCCCAAAGCCGAGCCGGACGATCCCAG
Source organism: Planctomycetaceae bacterium (assembly GCA_031402175.1). Taxonomy (GTDB): domain Bacteria; phylum Planctomycetota; class Planctomycetia; order Planctomycetales; family Planctomycetaceae; genus JANNSB01. The sequence continues at coordinate 2,525 of JANNSB010000579.1, read as the reverse complement.
TCCGCTCACCGACGCCGACATTGTGGTGCTGCGGCAGTGGATTGAATCAGGAGCGGAATGGTCAACGGAACCACTCGACCGATTTCGCTACACCACAAACAGGCGTGCGGGCTATGACTGGTGGTCGCTGCAGCCGTTGCAGCAGGTCGAGCCTCCCGACGTTGCTGGATCGCCTGAAACGGCCTGGGTGCGAAACCCGCTCGATGCGTTTGTGCTGACGGGTCTGCAGGGGCATGGTCTGTCGCCTTCCGCGGAAGCCGACCGTCGCACGCTCATTCGCCGGCTGACATACGACCTGATCGGCCTGCCGCCGACTCCGGAAGAAGTCGAGGCGTTCGTCACCGACGACGCTCCAGATGCCTACGAGAAACTCGTGGAGCGCTTGCTCGCCTCGCCTCACTATGGCGAACGCTGGGCGAGGCATTGGCTCGACATTGCACGCTTTGGAGAAAGTCAGGGGTTTGAGCGCGACAAGCTGCGCGAGAACTCTTGGCAGTACCGGGACTGGGTGATTCGGGCGTTCAACGACGATCTACCCTACGATCAGTTTGTGCGGATGCAACTTGCGGGGGATGTACTCGATGTACTCGCCTCCGACTCCGCGGATGGCATCATCGCCACGGGCTTTCTCGTGGCCGGCCCTTACGATGAGGTCGGGCAGACACAGCAAAGCGAATTGATGCGGCGTGTCGTGCGTCAGGATGAGATCGAGGACTACATCAGCACCGTCAGTCAGGCGTTTCTGGGTCTGACGGTGCACTGCGCCCGCTGCCACGATCACAAGTTCGATCCGATCACTCAGCAGGAGTACTACCAACTGGCGGCCGCACTCGGGGGCGTGCGTCATGGCGAACGAGCTATTCGCACGCCGGCGATGACGACTGAGATCGCGTCGCTGCAGGACGAACAGATGTCGTTGGCGTCGCGACTCGATGAAATCGAAGACCCCGTCCGAGAGGTGATTCTCGCCGAACGATCGAGCGATCCAGGTGCACCGACGAGCCCGCAGCCCTACGCCCGCTGGAGTTTTGACGAAGGCCCCACCGACGAGATATTGGCAATCTCAGGCAGCCTGGAAGGCGCGGCCAGAATCGAAGATGGCTGCCTCGTTCTGGATGGCGACAACGCATACTTCGCCTCAGAACCGCTTCCGAACTCCATCGGACAGAAGACTCTCGAAGCCTGGGTAAAGTTGGACAATCTCGACCAGCAAGGGGGGGCCGCGATTTCCCTGCAGACGACGGACGGCACCACGTTCGATGCGATCGTCTACGGCGAACGCGAACCTCGGCGATGGATGGCCGGCAGCAACGGCTATGTGCGGACGCAGAGCTTTCATGGTCCCGAAGAGACTTCGGATATTTCGGGTGAGAACGCCACTCCGTTCGTGCATGTGGCGATCGTTTACGATTCTGATGGCCGCATCACCGGATATCGCAACGGCCAACTGTATGGTGAGTCCTACGATTCCGATGGGCCGGTCACGTTTTTAAGGGGCGAATCGCAAATCGTCGTCGGCCTGAGGCACGGCACATCGGCGGGCGCAGGCCGAATGCTCTCCGGGCGAATCGACCGGGTGCAACTCTACGATCGCGCTCTCACACCCGAAGAGATAAGTGCATCGGCGGCGCGTGGCGACTTTGTCTCGATCACTGAGGTACTGTCCCGCATGACGGACGAACAACGGAACACTCGCCTGCAGATTGTCGAGCGGCAACAGGCGATTGATGCGCGAGCTGCGGAACTCAACAACCTCAAAGTCTATGCAGTCAATCCGGAGCAACCTGGTGCGACGCATCTTCTGCACCGAGGCAATCCCGATGATCTGCGTGATGAGGTCGTCTCCCGAGGTCTCAAGTGCCTGCCTGCAACAAACTGGGACTTCGGTTTGGAGTCTGACGCGCCTGAGGCAGAGCGGCGGGCGCGACTCGCCGATTGGATTGCTTCACCGGAGAACCCATTGACGCCGCGAGTCATCGTCAACCGCATCTGGATGTATCACTTCGGTCAAGGGCTCGTGCATTCCCCCAGCGATTTTGGTTTCAATGGTGGAATGCCGACGCATCCAGAATTGCTGGATTACCTCGCCACGCGCCTAATTGACGACGGCTGGAGCATCAAGTCGTTGCATCGACTCATCGTCACATCGGCAACATATCGTCAGCAGTCATTGTCGCGAGCGGAGTGCATGGCGGTGGATGCTTCCAATCAATGGCTCTGGAGATACTCTCCTCAACGCATCGAAGCCGAGGTGTTGCGAGACACGCTCCTGAGCGTCGCGGGGCAACTCAACCTGCAGGTCGGCGGTGCTCCCTATCGCGATTTCGAAACCTTCGTCTTCAATTCGCAGTTCTACGAAATGCTCGATCCGGACGGCCCGGAGTTTCAACGTCGCACGATCTATCGCACGTGGGTGCGTTCGGCGAGAAGCCCGTTCCTCGATGTGTTCGACTGTCCTGATCCGTCCACTACTTCACCACGGCGTGCCGTCACGACGACCCCGCTGCAGGCGTTGGCTCTGCTGA
>JANNSB010000578.1:0-9487 GCA_031402175.1 Planctomycetaceae bacterium | reverse complement strand
CCTGGAGGCCAACGGATCGAGAACTTCATGCACAAAGATCCGCCGAACCTTGTCCGATTTCACCAGTCCACCGCGCGGGCCATGGAAAACACGTCCATCTGGATGTCGGTCCATTTTCAGCAGCACTTCGCGCAACGCCGGGCAGATCGGCAAACTACGGCTGCGTCCAGCTTTTGTCGATCGCCCCATGCCGCGGTCGGGTCTACGGCGACTCCAGCTCTCGTCGGCCAATGAATGACAAATGAATGACTTCCCTCATCAGAACAACGGCGGCTTCCCCAGCTTGCGCCTGACCACGGCCCATTGGCCGGCGTGCATCGTCCAGTGGGTGCCCTGGTTGGCGAACACCGTGCCGATCGTGGGGCCCATGTAGTGAATCTGTTCCGGCGTCTTCTGCGAGAGTTCTTCATCGCCCAGGCCGCTCAACACTTTCAACGTCGCTTCACGCTGTTGATCCATCAGTTCCATGTAGCGGGCCTTGGTGCAGAACTTCGCGGGGTCGTCACTGGCGGCCGCATCCTTGTTGTGCTGTTCCTTGAAGCCGTCGGGCAGCGCAGGCATCGAGTTCGGGTACATCACGCCGATGTGATAGTTCTCTGCGACGATCAAGTGCCCGACCTGCCATTTGAGGTGGTTCAGGTTTTCGCCCGGGCGCGTCATCATGTCGGCATCAGTCAGGTCGCCGAGATAACCCTTGACGATGAACGTGGGCATCCCCAGCCCTCCTTCGATGTGTTTCGCGATGCTCATGGCTGCTCCTGTTGGTTGATCCTTGCGACAGTTGAGTTGTATCGTCTCGGCGTCGTGTAAGCGCCATCGTAACCCGAAACGTCAGTGAGGGCCGCGTGAGTGAATGCGTTGATTCAAGCAGTATCGCGCCTTGCGGAACCGGGATCTGCAACTGATTCCAGGCATCATAACAACGTCTCACTCTCGCCGTCATGAATGCACCCATTTCCATTCGACCGTTCGCGTCCAGCGACCTGCCGGCGATGCTCGCCATCACGGCGGAGGCCTTCGAGCCGGTCTCGATCGACCGCAACATCGAAACGCATATCGGCGGGCCGATCCACGGCCGCGACTGGCAGTCCCGCAAGCTGCGGCAGATCGAATTCGACGTCGAGCGCGAGCCGGCCGGCGTGTTCGTGGCCGAGGATCCAGGCCAGGTAGTGGGATACATCACGACGTTTCACGATGTCGAAGCGGGCGTCGGCTTTATCCCCAATCTCGCCGTCGCCGCTTCACACCGCGGCCAGGGCCTCGGTCGCCGACTGATCGAGCACGCGATCGAACACTTTCGCGCGCTGGGCGCACAGTACGTCCGCATCGAAACGCTGGAGCAGAACGAAATCGGCCAGTCGCTGTATCCGTCACTCGGCTTCGAAGAGATCTGCCGACAGATTCATTATGGGATGCGGTTGGATGTTTGAACAGCCTCGCTGCCCATTGTCCCCCGCGCCCATTCCCGCAGTGCCTCGCGGTTGATCTTCACATTATGCCGGGTGTCGACGGGGAAGGATGGGTGGAAGAACACCCGTCGAATGCAGGCCGTTTGCGGAGCCTGTGAGCCGAGCGCGAGCAGTTCGTCGGCAAACTTTCGTTCGTCGACGAACGTGGCGGGAAAGCAACCCGGCTCCGGCTCGATGACGATCGCCGGCTCGAAGGGTGCCTTGTCTCCAATTGCGATGAGAGCCGAGCGGTAGACCTGCGAGTGCTCGTTGAAGATCGCCTCGCAGCAGACCGAGAACATTGGGCCGCCGGACGCGTGTACCACATGGGCCTTGCGTCCGCAGAACCAGAGCCGGCCGATGTCGTCGAAGTAACCGACGTCGCCGATGCGGTGCCAGTGCTTGGGGTGCGACGATTCGTTGGTCGACGCGGATACATCGTCGACGATCTTCCCAACACGATTGGCATCAGGGTGCTGAAAGTACTCGCGCGTCACCGACGGCCCCGACACGATGATCTCGCCGACCTCGCCCGTCGGCAGCACCCGGGCCTGCGAGAGATTCTCGATCGGCCCGTCCGTCATCTGGATGATCTTCACTTCGATGTCGTCGAATAGTCGACCCACGCAGGTTCCTCGGCCGGCACGAGTGAGTGGAGCCGTCGCATCAAGGACTTCGCGGGAGCCGATCGTTGTGACGGGGAGTGATTCGGTCGCGCCATAGGGTGTATGGAGTTCGGCGTTCGGATGAGTCAGCGCCCCGCTCATGCGCTCCAGCACATGAATCGGCACCGGCCCGCCAGCCGACAGGGCGCGCTTGATTGTTGGCAACGTGATCTTATGTTGCTCGCAATGCCGGCCGATGCGATTCCAGAACGCCGGCGAGCCGAACGCCTGCGTCACCTGCTGATCGCGAATCTGCGTGAGGATGCGCTGCGGATCGACGTCGGCCGGTCGCGTCGGATCCATGTCGGGAATGACCGTCGTTACTCCCATGGCCGCGTTGAACAGGCCGAACAGCGGAAACCCCGGCAGGTCGACCTCGCCCGGCTCGATCGCGTATTGCCGCTGAATGAGTTCGACCTGCTTCACGAACATGCCGTGCTCGTACACGACACCCTTCGGCGGCCCGGTGCTGCCGCTGGTGAATATGATGGCTGCCCGATCGTCGAACCGCGATGAATCAAGCTGCTCGCCGCGCGCTAATGACGCGCCGGCCTGCAGCAGCGTTCGATACGTCGCCCCACCCCAGAACCAGCGCCGCCCAACTGTCACGTTGTGCATGGCTTCGGGAAAGAGTTTCCGCTTCAGGACGCGAATCGCCTGCGCCTTCGAGACGGCGACGAAACCCCGCGGCCGCACCTGCCGCAGACAGACGATGATGTTGGCCTTTCCCATTCCGGGATCGACCAGCACGGCCGTCATCCCGGCGCGCAGCAGCGCATAGGTGAGGGTGATGAACTCCCATGAGAACGGAACGAACAGCACGAGCCGCGACTGCAGCGGGACTCCGTTGTTCAACAGTCCCTGAGCCAGCAGTCGGGTCTCCTGTTCCAATTGCTGAAACGTCCACCGCCGGTAAAGGTAGTTTCCCACCCGATCACGAGCAGCCGGCACAATGACCGCGGTTCGCTCGGGAGCGCGGGTGGCCTGTTCGACAAGCAATTGGCCGATATTGTCCATGCGGGGAGATTAACGGCGGGTGTCGCTTGTGGAGAGCGATACGCGTGTCTCGCCCCTTCGGGGCAGTCGCGACGCCTTTACCCGGCGGTTGGGCGGCTGGAGCCTGATGATCGTTCGGTTCAAGCGCCGAAGCGAGCCACCGGCATGATTGCTGACAGCGTCGGCCGCGATCGCTAGTCTACATCCATCACCGTCCGTTCCCTTTACCCACCGGCGTGCCATGAAGTTCGACATCAGCGGCAATCCCGACTTTGGCGACCTCACGATCGTGCTCGAACCTGGCGAATCGATCTGGTGCGAATCCGGAGCGATGAACCGCATGAGCCGCAATCTCGGCATGCGATCCCGCGTGGTGGGAGGCATGATCAAGGGTGTCATTCGCAAGCTTCTCGGCGGCGAATCATTCTTTCTGGGTGAGTACACCGCGGAAGACGGCCCCGGCTTTCTCGGACTGTCGCCGGCCATACCGGGGAGCGTGATTCATCGCACGATCGCGGCAGGGCAGACCTTCATTCTGACGGCAGGCGCCTATCTCGCCTCGACGCCGGGAATCACCGTGCGTCCGAAGTTCGGAGGCTTTCGCGCGCTCTTCTCCGGCGAGGGGGCGTTCGTGCTCGAAGTCTCTGGCGAAGGGGAACTCTTCTTCAACGCCTACGGCGGCATCGTCGAGAAGAACGTCGACGGCGAACTGATCGTCGACACCGGCCATGTCGTGGCCTGGGAACCTACGCTGGAGTACAAGATCACGGGGATGGGCGGACTCAAGCAAACCCTGTTCTCTGGGGAAGGTTTAGTGATGAGGTTCTCCGGGAAGGGCAAATTATGGGTGCAATCGCGCCACATGGGTGCCTTAGCAGGCTGGCTTCGCCCGTATTGCTGGTAGGCAGCGGCATTAACTGCCGATAAGGGAAATACCGATTTGGGACTTGTCATTGCCCCAATGGTTCGCGATCCTTGGCTGACACGTTTTGAGTGTCCGATTTAGGAGATCGAACATGAATCTGCGCGTTGTAAGGTTTGAAGCCTTCGGAGTCTTCGTACTGGCCGGCACGGTCGCCATGTTGTCGGTGTCATCGGTCGCGGCAGCGGCCGATGCCCTGCTGCCCCGGTTCTATACCGAGGGGCGCGAGGTCATGGCCGCCTTCCAGTCGATCAACGCCCAGGCCCAGCCCTGGACCGTACGGCTCGTCTGCGACAGCCAGACCGTCGCCCTGGGAACGATCGTTCGCGCCGACGGCTGGATCCTCACCAAGGCCAGCGATCTGACCGGCAACATCACCTGCCAGTTTCAGGACGACCTGGAACTGCCCGCCGAGTTCGTGGCATACGATCATGCGAACGACCTGGCTCTATTGAAAGTCGAAGCCGTCGATCTGCCCGTCATCCAATGGTCCGAGTCTGCCGAGACTGCTGTCGGCCGCTGGGCCGTCACCATCGGCATGGGCCGCAATCCGTCAGGGGTCGGCATCATCAGCGCCGGCAGAATTGAAGTCCGCGCCGAACGCGGTGAAGGAGTGCTCGGCATCGAACTCGTGCAGGAAGACGGCGTCCCAGTTGTCGAAGCCATCGTTCCCGAGAGCGGAGCCGAACGCGCCCGACTGGCGGCTGGCGACCTGGTCGAGCAAATCGACGGCATCACGCTCGGCAGCCGCGAAGAACTCGTCACCTACGTTCGCAGCCAGCGTCCGGGTGATCTGGTTTCTCTCGTGATCCGCCGGGGCGAAGCGACCCTGACCGTGCCTGCTCGGCTGGCGTATGCCAGCGGCAGGTTTCTGTCTTCGCAAGGGATGATGGACCACATGGGGGGCGAACTGAGCTTCCGCCGGTCGGGCTTCGACGAAGTCATTCCGCACGACACTGTCATCGCTCCCAACGCCTGCGGCGGCCCGCTGGTCGATCTGACGGGCAAGGCCATCGGCATCAACATCGCCCGCGCGGGTCGAGTGCAGACGCTGGCCCTGCCGCGCAGCGTCGTCGAGCCGATCGTCGAGCGCCTGCTCAACGAGCAAGGCACCCTGCCGGCCGACTATCTGGCCGCCATCGAGGCCACGCAGCCCAGCCAGACGACAAACGTCGATGTCGGCTCGGAGTGACGGCTCGGTAGCTGAATTCTGCCCCATCCGGACCGCTCTTTAGCGTCCCGGATGGTTACGCGGGACAGAAGACGCTTCTTCGTGGGCATGGCAATGCCTCAGTTTAGTCGACTGCAACGAGTGTTCTTACAGTTTCACACGCACACTCCGATCGCACTGGCAAAGCCGGCAAAGCCGGCTTTGCCAGTGGCACACTTTTGGATGTGTCGTCACACACATCAAGGTTCCGTCCGGCAGACGGCCCCACCCCAGCCCACTTCGCGAACGGGGAGGGGGGATTACAAATTGCGCAAGTTCAGGCACACGAGTGCGTCCTCGCAGCGCAGATAGAGCCGGCCGTGGGACAGCACCGGGGCGGTCCAACTGGGGTACTGCATGCGGGGGGCGGCGCAGCGGGCGAGTTCTTTCCATTCTGAAGTATCGGCCGCGACCAGGGCCAGCGTGCCGTGTTCGCCGAGGACGATGAACTTGCCGTCGGCGAGAATCGCCGAACCGCGGCCATAGAACGGCCATGCCGCGAGCGTCTCGCCGGTGACGGCGTCGTAGACTTCGCCTGTGGGCCGTTGCCGCAGATTGGAATCGTCGCGATAGCCGTTGGTCGACCATTTCACGTCGCCGGTGGCGGCGTCGATGCAGGTCAAGGCTCCCTCGTTTTCGTGGCGGCCGCTGAAACCGAGATAGCAGCCGTCGAGATAATGCGAGGTCGACCAATGCGTGAGCAAGTTGCGTTCGTTCTGCCAGACGACTTCGTTGATGCCGCCATCGGTCCCGATTCGCAGACAGGCCGAGCCGACGCGATAGGCGGCCGAGATCATCACAGTGTCATCCACGACCACGGGACACGCGGCATTGACCGCCTCGTAGGTGCGCGACATGAACCAGTAATGAAAATGCTCGTGTCCATCGGCCGGATCGACCGACACCAGGCCTTGCCGCATCAGGCACAGGATGTGTCGCTGGCCGTGGATCGTGGCCGGCACCGGTGATGAATAGCTCACCACCATTTCATCCCCCTGCCATTCGTAGTTGGGTTCGGCCGTCCAGCCGGTTTCGGCTCCGTCCCAGGTTTCTTGCCCGACGCTCTCCCAGAGTGTTTCGCCGTTCGCGGTTGAGAAGGCGACGACCCCCGAGTTCGGTTGGCCGCCGACGAGCACGATCAATCGGTCTCCCTCAAGGATCGGCGTCGAGCCGACGCCGAAGAAGCCCTCCTGGATGTCGAAGTCTGTCAACAGGTCTCGCTGCCAGACGAGGTCGCCGGTCTCCAGCGTCACGCAGGTGAGTTTACCCTCCGCACCCAGCGTGAAGCAGTGGTCGGCGGTCAGAATGGGAGAGCAGCGCGGGCCGTTGTTGTATCCATAGGGATCTTCAAAATTGGTGGGGTACGAATAGTCCCACAGCGCATCGCCTGTGTTGGCGTCGAAGCATTGCACGATCTCGCTGTCCCCGATGCGGTGATGCAGCACGAGCCGGTTTCCCAGCACGGAGGGTGCGCTGTATCCAGTGCCAACATCGGCATCCCAGACCAGCGGGGGGCCGCCTTCGGGCCATGATTCGAGCAATTCGGTCTCGCGCGAGACGCCGTCGTGCGTCAGGCCGAGAAAACAGGGCCAGTCCTCACCCGGCCAATCATCGGCCAGCACCACAATTTCGGCCGGGACGGCGTCCGGTACGCTCGCGACGCCGGGGGCATCGTCGGCCTGATTGCTGCGGAGAAACTGCACGGTGATTGCCAGCGCGGCAATCAGTACCACAATGGTTGCAACTCGTCGTCCAGGCACGTCGGCTTCCTGCTGATGAAGTCTGTGCGATCAGCATGCAGCGGCGACGGACGAACGACGGACCGAATCAGGCCGATGTGTTCCGATGGTGGGATCTGCCTGGATCAGAGTTCGCAAACGGATGACGCCGCAGCACGGTCGATTCCTCAAAGCGTCTTAGTCTGGCGGTCCGTCGCGTCGCCGACAAGTCCCGCCAGCCGCCTGCAAGATCTCTCCGCGCCCAGATCAGCCATGCGAACGTGGCGAGCATACCCAGTCCCTGAATGATCTCCATTCCCATCGTCCTGCCTCCTTGACTGCGTGTGTGTCGGAACGAATGCGGGTCGCCAATGGATCTCTCCTGATCGATGCCAGTCGCCGGACTGAGATCTCAGCCGGCGGCAGGCGCGCCCTGTGAACTGTGCCGCCACATCCTCGCAGCGGCTTCTTGACAGTCAACATTGCGAATCGCGTGCCATTGTGCATTTGCCGATTCCAGTGGTTCCGATATCTCACTTCCGCATGGTTCGCGGCAGGCGCACGAATCACAAGTGAAGAGCCGACACGCACATGCGGACATGGTTCACCACGCGCTGCTACAACCGGCAGAAACCGCAAGTGTCAATTCTGCAGTGACCGAGTGCAAACTCGACAATGACGGCGGCGCTTTCGCCCGTAATCGTTGTCCGCGGACGATGCCGACTGTTGCGGAAATCCGTCAGAGTTTGCCCCACGATTGTCGGCCTCGCGAAGCAGCGGGCGTTTGTCGTCTCCCGTGGTCCACGCTGCATGACAACGTCGGCCCCTGCCGAACTCAGTGTAAGTAGGTGCATCGCGCAATCGAGCCACGGATCCGAACGGGGTGAATGAACATGGAACTGACCAACGATCAAATCGCTCTGCTGGCGGGCTTCGGGGCCATTGCCGCCAGTATCATGCTGATGACTCTCAGTTATTACCTGGGCCAGGCCGCCAGGCTTCGCCAATCGGAACAGAACCAACAGGCGATTGCTCCAGCACGGAGAGCGGTCGCCTCACTCGGTCGGCGATCAAAGGCGGCGTGAATGATCGCCGGTTTCTGGATCCGTCGCCGGAATGTCGGTCTGACCTTCGGTTGGTTTCCCGGGGGCCTCAAGGTTGACGCCGGACAATGGCCTCTGAGACGATACCGCAGTCACACTTCAGATTTTATCCGCGCGCCAATCCCCACCGACCATCAATTGCCATGAGAGGTTGCAGCATGTCAGGTTTTCGCAAGTGCTCCGTTTACGCGTTGCTGATCGGCGCCGGCTACTTGATTGGCACGGCGCAAATGTCGATCGGCTTCGCACAGCCTGATGACGAAGTTTCCGAGTCGGCCGCGGACAAGGTCCGGGCCGCCAACGAGGCCGTCCGCACCGCGATGCAGGCGCTCGAATCGGAAGGCGCCTACTCGGGCATCATCTTGTCACCCACGGCGTTTCTGGTGCTGTCGGGTGGTGGCGACGCGCACGCAGACCTCGAATCGGGCAACGGGGTCGATCCCGAGACTTTCGCGGCATTGTATGCCTCTCTTCATACCGAGGGATTGATCGACCCGGTCGTCAGGGAGGCGTTGGCCCTCGATGCTGAAGGCCGACTGACCTACAACGACGAGGTCGTTAAACTGTATTCGCAGCAGACGCTGCAAATGAGCTTTGCGAATCGTTTGCGCTACAGCGAAACCGAACTCTAAGTGGAGCCTTAGGGCGGCCAGATGTCGTTCAATTCCGGTCCCGCCCGTGATTCCGTGGCTGCGAAGACTCGATTTGCCTTAGAGCTGCTGGGCTCCGGTCCCTTCCAAGACCGGGCACTCCGTCTCGATCAGGTGGCAAAATCAATCGAATTTGCTGGATTGCGGCTCTAAGGGTTTGGTAAACTTCAGGCGGTGGATCGCCGAATCCGGCGTCTCCTTCCTGACATATCCGATTCAGTCCGTTCCATTCAGATGATTTGTCGGAGCCGGTCAGGATTGGGATCGTCCCTCATGTGGGGAGATTCCGACCTCGAATGTGAGATTGCATGTTCCCGCGTGTCCGATAGCGAAATTCGGACAGCCCTCGATTCTTGATTCGTCAGGAGTGTGTGTGATGAAGTGCCACCTGGGTGCGACAATCGGACGACTCGCCACAATTGGTGCGATCGTTTTGACCTGCGGCGCGAACAACCTCCAAGCGGACTCCGTCGACGTTCGCGAGTTCAACGGACCCGATGGCTGGAGCTACTACGCCATCTCGCTGCAGGCCGACATCGCCGACGAAGGCGTCGTGGCTGATCAAGTCGTCATCCTGTTCGACACGTCAGCCAGCCAGATCGGCGAGCATCGCGCTCAAGCCCTGGGAGTGCTGGAGCACACACTCGCCGGTATGTCGGCCGAACAGCGCGTCTATCTGTGCGGTATCGATCTCGAAGTCCTGCCGGTCACCGATGGCTTCGTGACTCCGACCGACGCCCTGGCCAATGGCTTGCCGCAGTTGGCGGGTCGTTTC